>RGAU01000196.1 GCA_009919975.1 Gammaproteobacteria bacterium | reverse complement strand
AAGCCCGGGCCCCAGGTGGAGGAGGGTCGCCGCGGGGCGATCGGCCATGCGCGCATAGCCATCGGCGGCGCCGCTCACCACGCCCTCAAAAAGGCCCAGGACACAGCGCATCTCCGGATTGTCATCGAGCGCTGCGACAAAATGCATCTCGCTGGTGCCTGGGTTGGTGAAGCACACCGTGACCCCCGCATCGACCAGCGTTTGAACCAAGCTTTGCGCGCCATTCATGGTGCGATCTCCCCCGTAGCTGAAGTCCATGAGTGTAGCCCAGGGCTACTCCGGGTACACTTTCTCGCTCAATTCCCCGGAGGCGGAGACCCCCATGAAGCAATTGCAAACCACCGGTGCTGGCACCCCCCTGGCCTGGGTAGAAGGACCCACCCCCGAGCCGACGGGCGCCGAAGTTCTATTGCGCACCGTTGCCTGCGGCGTCTGCCATTCCGATGTGCACCTGCATGATGGGGTTTTCGATCTGGGGGGCGGTAAGGCCCTACCCGTAGCTCGGGAAGGCATGACCCTCGGCCACGAGATCATTGGCGAGGTGGTGGCCCTAGGCCCGGAAGCGGAGGGGGTAGCCCTCGGGGATCTCCGCGTGGCCTACCCCTGGATCGGCTGCGGGGCCTGCGCCACCTGCCGGCGGGGCGATGAACAGCTCTGCCTGGCTCCGGCGAACCTTGGGATCCAAAAGGCCGGCGGCTTTGGGGATCACGTGGTCGTACCCCATAGCCGCTACCTCTTTGACCCGGGCACCACCGATCCCAAGCTCGCCGCCACCTATGCCTGCTCAGGCCTGACCACCTACGCCGCCCTAAAGCGCGTGCCGAAGCTGCTTGAGGGCGACCATCTGGTGCTCGTCGGCGCCGGGGGCCTGGGCATGATGGCTCTGGCCATTGCGCAAGCGGCCTTTGGTATTACCCCCATCATGGTCGATGTGGACGATGACAAGCTAGACGCCGCCAAGGCAGCCGGCGCCGCCGAAGCCGTAAACGCCACGGACGCCGACGCAGCGAAGACCTTGAAGGGCCTCACGGGCGGCGGTGCCCTGGCGGTGATCGATTTCGTAGGTTCGGAGCCGAGCAGCGCGCTGGCGCTGGCGAGCCTCCGCAAGGGCGGTAAGCTCATTGTGGTGGGCATGTACGGCGGCGAGCTCCGCTTCCCCTTGCCCTTCCTGCCCATGCAAGCCCGCACCATCGAAGGCAACTACGTGGGTAGCCTCCAGGACATGGACGAACTGATGACCCTCGTCCGGGAGGGCCGCATTCCCCCGGTGGCCATCGACAGCCGCCAACCGGAGGAGGCGGGCGCCATCCTGACAGGGCTCAAGGCGGGGCAGATACGCGGCCGCGCCGTGCTGAGCTACGAGGGCTAGGGCATGAGCGGCTTCGACTTCGATCTCCTGGTGATCGGTGCCGGCTCCGGCGGCGTGCGCGCCAGCCGCATGGCGGCGCAAAGCGGCGCCCGGGTGGCCGTGGTGGAGGCGGGCCCCCTCGGGGGCACCTGCGTCAACGTGGGCTGCGTGCCAAAGAAGCTCTTCGTCTACGGTTCCCACTTCCCGGAAGCCTTCGAGGACGCCAAGGGCTATGGCTTTGAGGTCGCGCCCCCGCGCTTTTCCTGGGACACGCTCCGGGACAATAAAACCCGGGAAATCGAGCGCTTAAACGGGGTTTACGGCAATCTTCTAGACCAAGCCGGGGTCACCGTGCTTCACGGCCAGGCTCGGGTGCTAGGCGCTCATGAGGTGGCCGTAGGGGAGGCGCGCTACAGCGCCGAACGAATCCTCGTCGCCACCGGCAGTACCCCGAGCCTGCCCACCTTCCCCGGCGTCGAACACGTGGTGACCAGCTTCGAAATGTTCTACCTGGATGCCTTGCCGAAGCGCGCCGTCGTCCTCGGCGGGGGCTACATCGCCGTGGAGTTCGCCAGCATTCTCCAGGGCCTCGGCGTGGACACCACGCTGATTTACCGGGGTCCGCTGATCCTTCGGGGCTTCGACGCCGACGTGCGGGGCTTTGTGATGGCGGAGCTGCGAAAGTTTGGCATCGACCTCCGCCTAGAAACGGACGTGCAAGCCATCGAGAAACAGGCCGACGGGTCGCTACAGCTCACGCTCCACGACCGAAGCGGCGAGGGCGAGGATGAGCGGGCCCGCGGCGAGACCGCGACACTCCCCGCTGATCTGGTCATGGCCGCCACGGGGCGCCACCCCCTGACGGCGGGCCTGGGCCTAGAAGCGGCCGGCGTAGCGCTCGGGGAAGACGGGCGCGTGCTCGTAAATGAACAGTTCCAAAGCACCGTGCCGAGCATCTTCGCCCTCGGGGATGTCATCAATCGCGCCCAGCTCACCCCCGTGGCCATCCGCGAAGCCATGGCCTTCACGGAGGCCCAGTTTGGCACCGCCGCCGTCCCGCCGGTGGACTACGACCTCATTCCCACGGCGGTCTTCTGCCAGCCCAATATCGGTACCGTGGGCCCGACGGAGGAGGTTGCCCGCCAAAAGCATGGGCCTCTGGCCATCTATGAAGCGGTATTTCGTCCGATGAAGCACACCCTTACGGGCCGGGAGGAGCGCACCTTCATGAAGCTCATCGTCCGCCGAAGCGACGATCGCGTAGTCGCCGCGCACATGGTGGGACCGGACGCCGGGGAGCTCATTCAGGGCATCGCCGTGGCCATCGTAGCCGGAGCGACCAAGCGTGACTTCGACGCCACCGTGGGCATTCACCCGACGGCGGCCGAGGAATTCGTCACCATGCGCACGCCTACCCGGGAAGATCCCCTCTAATGAGCCCCGCTGCCGTGGGCATCGACGGGTGCTCCGGAGGCTGGGTGGTGGCAGCCTGGACTCCGGGCGCGGCGCCTACGCTGTTTACCCTAGAACGCCTTGAAGCCCTCGCCGGTGCGCTGGCAGCCCAAGGCCTTAGGTCCACGCGCCAGCTCATTGACATGCCCATTGGCCTGCCCCTGGCGGGGCCCCGCCCCGTAGACTTGCAAGCTCAGGCGGCCCTGGGGGCGGCGCGCGCCTCGATATTCATTACGCCCCCGCGCCCGGTCCTTGATGCCCTGAACTTTGAGGAGGCCCAGCGCCTTGCCCGGGCAGCTTTGGGGCAAGGCCTTAGCCTTCAGGCCTGGAATCTTGTGCCGAAGATTCGCGCCGTGGACCGCTTCCTTCGTCGCACGCAGCCTGCGCCTCCGTGCCTCGAGGAAGCACACCCGGAACTGACCTTTCAGCGCTTAAACGCGGGGCAGGGGGGGGCGCCCTTGCCCTCCAAGAAATCCGCCGAGGGGGCCTCCGCGCGCTCAGCCTTGCTCGAAACCCTGGGCCTACCCTGCGCCGCCGCCCTGACCCAGCCTCTCACCTGCGAGGGCCGCCGGGTGGCTCTGGATGATCGCCTCGATGCCCTGGCGCTGGCCTATCTGGCGAGCCTCCCGGAGCAGGCTTTGGAGCACCTTGGAGCCGGGGACCTGGATCCCCTCGGCCTCCCCATGACCCTGCTAGCGCCGAAAGCCCCATCTAAGGGCGCCGGGGCATAAAAAGGGTCTTGCGTCCCTTGCGGCCGACCTCTTTAATCAGCCGACAACCCAACCGGCGCGGGGAGGCCCGGTGGCACAGGATCGGGTAGGGCGCAGTACGAAATTTGCCTTCGGCATCGGGCAAATGGCCGAGGGCATCAAGAACAACGCCTTCAGCACCTTCCTATTGCTTTACTACAACCAGGTGCTGGGCCTTTCGGGCACGCTCTCGGGCCTCGCCATCATGATCGCCCTGTGCTTCGACGCCATCACCGATCCCCTCGCTGGGTCCCTGTCCGACGGCTGGCGCTCCCGCTGGGGCCGCCGCCACCCCTTTATGTACGCCTCTGTCACCATCCTTTGGTCAGCCCTCGGGACCCACGACCAGATTCCCCGGCTGAAGGCCGTCGCGGCCCGGGAAACGCCCGAGCCGGGGCAGGGGACCCTTCTGCGCGTTTTCCTTCAGGTCTTTCTCGATCTTAAAAGCGCCCTGACCAACCGCTCCTTCCGCTGGCTGTTCTCCGGCGTGATTATCGTTTACGTCATGGTGGGGGTGCAGAGCGCCCTTGGGCTCTACATGGGGAACTACTTTTGGGCCCTCTCCTCGGAGGATTTCCGCTGGGTGGTGCTCGCTGGGCCCCTGGGCCTCATCCTCGGCACGCCCTTTACCCATCGCATGAACCAGCGCTTTGACAAGATGCCCTCCGTGGTCTTTGGCACCGCTTGGTACGCGCTCTTTGCCCTATCTCCGCCCATTCTCCGCCTGCTGGGCTGGTTTCCCGCGAACGGTGATCCGTCCCTCTTGCCCCTGCTCGTGGGCGCCGCCCTCATCGGCGGCATGGGGGTGGTGCAGGCGCTGATCACCGCCGGTTCCATGATGGCGGATATCGCCGATGAGCATGAGCTGGCCACCCGGCGGCGCCAGGAAGGAATCTTTTTTGGGGCCCTAAGTTTCTCGGGGAAGGGGGCTTCGGGCATTGGCAACCTCGT
>RGAU01000195.1 GCA_009919975.1 Gammaproteobacteria bacterium | reverse complement strand
TCATGTCGCCATGATCGGAGGTGAAGACCACGATCGTATTCTCCGCCTGCCCCGTCGCTTCAAGGCACGCGAGGATCTGCCCGACGCGATCATCGATCATCTCGATCATGCCGTAGGTGGCCGCAAGGGCCTCCGCCAAAAGCGCATCGTCCCCGTAGCCGCAGGGGGCCACCCAGGTGCGCTGATCCCGCGGGTGGATGGCCGCAAAATGGCGCAGGTGCGCCGGCGCCTCGGCGAGATCATCGAAGCGCGAGGCCGGCAAGGCGACCTCCTCAGGGCGGTGCCGGAAAAACCAATCCCCCGGGGGCGTCAGAGGGTGGTGGGGGTCCGGGAAGGAGCAAAAGGCCAGCCAGGGCTGACCCCTTTCGGCGCCCTCCCGAATCACCGCCATGGTTTCCTCAGCGACAAAGTGGGTGGAATGAAGTTCTTCCCCGTAGGGGGGCTGGTAGATTTGCCACCAGTGAGTGCTCCGATGGAACCCGGGCGCACCAGCATCGTAGTCGTGGACGAGGCTGGCCCGCTCCGCGCCCTGCCTAAGGGCCCAGCGCAGGTGGTGGCCCGACATGCGCGCGCCGTGGTCGATGGACAGGGCGAGACGCTCGAAGCCGTAGAAGTCCTCCGGGGCCGGAATGGGATCGTTCCAGTAGCGTTCCTCATCTTCAATTTCATTCCACCCTTGGGGAAAGGCATCGCTTTCCGGACCTTCACCGGGGAAAGGCATCACCGCATTGCGGCTTTGACCATGTTGCAGATGCGATTTCCCGAGGAGTGCGGTGTGATAGCCCGCCGCGCGAAACTGGCGGACGAAGGTGTTGGCATTCCAGGGCAGAGATCGGTCGTTAAAGACCACGCTGTGCGCCGTGGGCAGGCGGCCCGTCATGATGGAACAGCGATTGGGCATGCACACGGGGTTGGCCACCCAGGCGTTACGAAAAACCCGACCCTCAGCCGCCAAGGCATCAAGATGAGGGGTACGCAGGCTAGGATGCCCCATAAAGCCGACGTGATCGGCGCGCTGTTGATCCGTAATGATGAAAAGCACGTTGGGCTTTTGCGCCATGATTTTAGGGTTCCTTCGGCTTAAGTTCGGGGGGAAACCATTCGCAGTCCACCACCGCCGGAAGCCCCTCATAAACCCGAAGCCCCAGCAGATAGGGGCCCGAGGGCACGGGCAACCAGTTTTCCTCGCCCCCGGGGCGCGCCGCGGAAAGCTGCACCGTGAGCCCACCGTCGGCGTCATAGCGAAGGCCGGGGGTTCGGTCGCTTAGGGAATAGCGCTCGATTTCATTGTCCACCAGATAGAGATCGGGCCCGTAGGCGGTCAGGGACCAAAACCCCGTGCAGGGGGGCAGCCCCCCCGGTGGGAAGCGAAGCGCCAGCGCCCGCCGACCATCTAGGGGCGCGCGGGCAGCGTCGTGCACCGCCGTGTAGGAGCGATTTTCAAAGGCGTAATGGCCCCCAAGGCCGAACTTGGCCCCCAGGGCACGCTTTAGGATGTCCCCTCCCGGCCCTCCCGCAGCGCGCCCAGAGCGCCAGCCATTCACCGTTCGCGCATCCTTGCCCTGCCCCGTCTGAAGCAGCGCTTCCCCCGCCTCGACGCAGGCTTCAAGCACCGCAGGGGACGCATCCCCTAGGCGCGCAAGGAGGGCCTCGGCTTCCCGGCTAAGGGGGGGATGGCACGGCGTCGAAGGATCGGCCTTCACCGCCTCGGCAAGCTCTGGGAAAAAGTCGGCCCCCGCTGCCGCCAGGGCCGTGGGGCGCCCCCCTCGCTCCGTAAGGCTCGATGGATGGCTTTTTGGCGCCCGAACGACGAAGCCCTGCTGCAAGGCCTGCGCCCGGGGTAAGTCCTCTGGACTTTCCACCAGCACGCGGCCGATTACCCAAGCCGTGGGGGTCGCGCAGCGCAGCACCCCAGAACCCGGGACGTCATCCTGCCCCGTAGGATCCCAGGTGACCCGAGCCGTGAGCCCGCCCACGCCGTAATCGACGCGGCGGAGATAGGAAACCCGGGTGTAGGCATCCACCACCATGAGGTTCCAGTAGCGCTCGGGGTGATCCATGGGAGGAATAGTGACTTCGAGATCGCCCTGTCGGAGGTCATACCAGCCGGAGGCGTAAAGCGTATCGTTATTCGGCAGGACCACGGCCCGGTCCTTCGGCGTCGCCAAGGTTGGAATCGAATGAAACACCCCCGGGGGCGTGCGTGAGCAGAGGAGCTTTCGCGTGCGCTGCACGGAGAGAAGGGGATAGCCCCAAAGATAGGCCTCCGTGGCCGGGGCCCAGGGCACCTCGCTCATGACGCCGGCGAGGTCGACCGAGCGCGCGCGCCCCGCTCCGCAGCCAAAGCGAAGGCCGCTTGCGTTTCCGCTGCCACCTCGGCGGCTTGCTGGGCCTGAAGGGCTGCGAATTCCTCCGCCCACCAGCGTCGGGTGACCATGGGGAAGGTCCCCATGCGATTGACGCACGCATTGGCACCGCGATCGCGCCCCGCGTGGTAGCCCGCGGCCCCCTGGGTCGGGGCTTCCCTTGCGCCAAAGGGAATGAGGTCCCCCTCCATCTTCGGCAGAAGGAAATAGGGCATGGACACCCGCGTTTCCCCTCGGGGGATGAGGGTGGTGTTCACCCGGTGAAGGGTCGCCCCGTAACGGCCTCCGCTGAGGTGCATGAGCGTGCCGCCGGTATTGACGATGACGGAGCCCGGCATCACGGGAACATCGTAGTCCCCGGGGGCCGTTCGGCAGGTAACCGGTGCGTCGAGCCAGCGCCCCTCCCCCGCCACCACCTGAAGCCCCGGGCGATCGTTAATCAGCAGGGCAACGAAAGGCGGCCCATCAATGTGCGTCCCCACGTTTTCGGCATCGAAGCGTTCGTAGGAGGCCCGCACCTCCGCCTCCGCCTCTGGGGTAAAAACATCCAGGGCGTAGTTATGATTCAGGCTGGCCGCCAGGTAGGGCTCCTCTGGATCGAAGTAGCGGAAGAACTCCGCTGGGTCTTCCCCCAGGGACTCCGTGATAAGCGCCCCGAGCTCGAGCGTTAGGCGGTGGTAGCGCGCGTTTAGCTCCTCAAGCAGGGGCCGAAAGCCCGGCAAGGTCTCCGCATCCGGCCAGGTGTTTGGCCCCTGGAAAAGACGCTTAAACAGGGGAAGGGAAGGATCATCGTGGGGGCCCAGGGGCACCTGCTCAAAGCCGTACTGAAAGTTTTCGATGACCTGCCCGTGGCCCCGGTCCGCCGGGGTGGGCACCGTATAGCCGCGGAAATAGGGGCTATTGGCAATATGAGCGGATTTCTTAAACTCCCGGGGCGCATCAAAGAAGGCCCGCACCTCGCGAAAAGCGCGCTGCTGGAAGTCGTCATCCAGGCCCGGGGCGTGGGTCAAAATCATGAAGCCGCATTCCGCCAGGGCAAAGCGCAGGTCGGCTAAAAACTTCGGCCGGTCTCGCTCCACATCCCGCCAGTCTACCGTGGGAATCGCCTTAAGGCGTGCGACGCCACCCTCCATAGTCCATGCCCCTCGCCGCTTAAGCGGTCTCCTTTCTTTCCCTAGGACGCTACGGCACTCTCCCAAGGCTGTAAAGAAACCCTGACGAAAGGCCCCGCCCATGCACGCTGACCTCGCCGCCCTCGGCCTTCGCTATCCGATTTTTCAGGCCCCCATGGCTGGCGTGAGCACGCCTGCTCTGGCCGCCGCCGTATCCCGCGCCGGCGGCCTTGGGGCCCTGGGCCTGGGGGCGAGCACGGCCGAAGGCGCGAAAGCCCAGCTTTCCCAGGCGCGCGCCCTCGGGGCCCGGCGCCTCCATGCCAACGGGTTCTGCCATCCCGCCCCAGCCCGGGATGAAGGTCGAGAGCGGGCCTGGATCCAGCACTTCGAAGGGGCCTTTAGGGATCGGGATGCTGCGCCGCCGAAAGCCCTGACGCCGCCCTACGTCCCCTTTCAGGAAGACGACGCCATGCTTGCCGTGCTGCTCGAGGCCAGGCCTGAGGTAGTCAGCTTTCACTTTGGACTGCCTCGGGAGGACCAGCTAAGGGCCCTCCATCGCGCCGACATCCTAACCCTCGTAAGCGTCACCTGCGCAGAGGATGGCCAGGCGGCGCTGGATGCGGGGGTGGGCGGCCTGATCGCTTGGCACCGCAGCGCTCCTCGCACAGCTCCGCCCCCTCACGGAGCGCCCGCTGATCGCCGCGGGCGGGGTGATGACGGGCCAGGATCTCCGTTCGTTGCACAATGACGGCGCCGATGCGGTGCAGCTCGGCACGGCCTTCCTGCTGTGCCCAGAAGCGGGAACCGCTCCGGCCTACCGCGCACGCTTGAACGGTCACGTCGCCGCCCTTCAAAAGGGAGCGATCACCGCGGACCCCGAGTCGGGGACCGTGCTCACGGCGGCGCTCTCGGGCCGCCCGGCCCGGGGCCTTCGAAATGAGATCACCCTGCGTGCGGAACATCCGGCGGCGCCCTCCCTGCCCCCCTACCCGATTGCCTACGACCTCACCAAGCGCCTGGCTGCCCTGCCCGCGCCCGACGCTGCAGAGGCCTTTGGCGCCTGCTGGGCCGGCACGGGGGTGGGGCAGCTTCGGGCGCTCCCCGCGGCCGATCTCGTGGAAACCCTTGCCAGGGAGGCCGGGCTCTAGGGAGACTGGGCTTTCGCTAAGCCACCGCTCG
>RGAU01000194.1 GCA_009919975.1 Gammaproteobacteria bacterium | reverse complement strand
CGCCGCAAAAGCCTTGCCTTACACCGTCCCCGGGGTAGGCTGATCTTTTGCTAGGGGACCGGCCCATGACCACCGGTGAGGAACGCTTAGCTCGCTGGGCGGCGCTCCGGAAAGCGGCCATTGCACTCGCAAAAACGCGCTTTTCCGAGCGGGGCTTTGAGGCAGTCAGCCTTCAGGAGCTGGCCACGGAGCTCGCCGTGGCCCCGGCGGCCATGCTCCGCCAGGGACTAAGCAAGCCGGATCTTCTCGCGGAAACCATCATCGCGCTCAATGACCAGCAGATCGCTTGGCTCGCGAGCCGGCCGGAAGCCACGGATGAAAGCCTTCCGCTCCAGGACGCGGTAGAGCGCTACCTTCGCCGGGTCTACGAGTTCGATATCGAGCACATCACCCTACGCCGCATGGGGGCGGCCTTTGGCTGGCTATGGGCCCCAAAGTATGAGCCCCGCATTTGGGAACAAATCTTGGCGCTAACCACGCCCATCAACGGCATCCTGGAACGGGAAGGCTTTCAGGATCGAGAGCCGATGATTAAGGCGCTGTGGTCCCTCTACTACACGGGCTTCCGCCATGCGGTCATGCATCGGGCCTCCGGGGAGGCGTGCCTCGCAGAGATTCGACCGGCCCTTCAACTGATCCTCCGGCGCTAAGCGCCTAACCCTCTTCGCCGTAAGGAACAGCCCAATGCCCCCGCGGCCGTGGCATAGTCCCGGGGGGAAAGAGACAGCAGGCTGGGGAGCCGACCATGACGAACGCCGCGGAAATTGATCCCAATCACCTTGACTTCGACCCAGACGCGCTGCGGGCGAAATACCGAGCGGAACGGGATAAGCGCCTGCGCCCCGAGGGCAACGATCAATACCGGCGCATCGAAGGGTCCCTGGCCCACTACGCCGAGGACCCCTACGGCGGCGTCACGCCCCGGGCGCCCCGGGAGGACTTCACGGAAATCCTCATCATCGGCGGCGGCTTCGGAGGCCTCGTCACTGCTGCCCGCTTGAAGGAAGCGGGCTTCTCGGACCTCCGCCTCCTTGAGCACGGCGGCGACTTCGGCGGCACCTGGTACTGGAACCGCTATCCCGGAGCCGCCTGTGACACGGAAGCGCCCATTTACCTTCCCCTCTGCGAGGAAGTGGGCTACGTCCCCAGCCATAAATTCGCCTACCAGCCTGAAATCCTCGAGCATGCCCGGCGCATTGGCCGCCACTATGATCTTTACGACGGCGCCCTCTTCCACACTGCTGTCACGGACCTTCGGTGGAACGACGACGCCCAGGAATGGGTGATCGCCACAAACCGTGGGGATGCCCTCCGCGCCCGCTTCGTCATCATGTCCAATGGCCCCCTCAATACGCCGAAGCTCCCCGGGGTCCCCGGCATTGAAAGCTTCAAGGGCCACACGTTTCATACCAGCCGCTGGGATTACGCTTACACCGGCGGCTCCGCGGAGGGCGGCCTCAGCGGCCTTGCGGATAAGCGCGTGGCCATCATCGGCACCGGCGCCACGGCAGTGCAGTGCATTCCCCACCTGGGCGCGAGCGCGAGGGCCCTTTACGTTTTCCAGCGCACCCCCTCCTCCATCGATGTGCGGAACAACCGGCCCACGGACCCGGCCTGGGCCGCGAGCCTTCAGCCCGGCTGGCAAAGGGAACGGATGGAGAACTTCAACATCCTGACCTCCGGCGGCATCGTGGAGCAGGACTTGGTGATGGATGGCTGGACCGAGATCATCCGCAACCTCATCTCCATGGCGAACTTCCGCGGCACGGCCATCCCCCGGGAAGAGGTGCCCCGGCTCATGGAGCTCGCGGATTTCCAGAAGATGAACGCCATCCGCGCCCGGGTGGATGCGATCGTGGAAGATCCAGCCACCGCGGAGGCGCTCAAGCCCTGGTACCGCCAGTTCTGCAAGCGCCCCTGCTTTCACGACGAATACCTCCCGACCTTCAATCGGCCGAATGTCCACCTCATCGATACCCAGGGTCAGGGGGTAGAACGCATCACCGAGACGGGGGTTGTCGCGAACGGCGTGGAAACCCCCGTGGACTGCATCATTTTCGCCACGGGTTTTGAGGTGGGCACGGCCTTCACGCACCGCGCGGGCTACGACGTGACCGGGCAGGACGGCCTAAAGCTGTCGGAAGCCTGGGCCGGGGGGATGCGCTCCCTCCATGGGCTGCTGGTCCATGGCTTCCCGAATTTGATGATCACCTCGAATGCCCAGTCGGGTTTCACCACGAACTTCCCCCACGCCATGGACGAGCGAGCCCAGCACATGGCCTATCTGCTAAGGGCCTTGAAGGCCCGCAGCGCGCACATTCTTGAAGCCACGGAAGCGGGGCAAAACGCCTGGGTGGACACGATGCTGAAGGCCTCCCGGGCCAGCGAAAGCTTCCAGGCCGAGTGCACCCCGGGCT
This sequence comes from Gammaproteobacteria bacterium, assembly GCA_009919975.1. Lineage (GTDB taxonomy): Bacteria > Pseudomonadota > Gammaproteobacteria > Pseudomonadales > Azotimanducaceae > Salivita. The sequence goes on along the minus strand of RGAU01000194.1, from coordinate 2,245 downwards.
ACTACAACAATGAGGGCAAGCCGAATCCCCTGAGCGTGCAGAACGGCAGCTATGGCCGGGGGCCCGTGCGTTTCTTCCAGCTGCTTGAAGCCTGGCGGGACGCCGGGGCCTTCGAGGGGCTGGAGTTTCGCTAGCGATAGGTTCTAGCTATGGAAATTATCCAAATAATCGATTTCTATTTGGAATAACTATATAGCTTAATGATCTCAACGGGGCGCAACGCCCCCTAAGCCGTTCAAGGAGATACACCATGGCTATCCGCATTGGGGAAACGATTCCGAACCTGACCCTGCCCACGGACGAAGGCACCTTCGTCCTCCACGACTGGATTGGTGACCAGTGGGCGATCATCTTCAGCCACCCGAAGGACTTCACCCCCGTGTGCACCACGGAATTCGGCGCCGTGGCCCAGCTGGCCGAGGCCTTCGCCGCCCGCAATACTCGGGTGCTCGGCCTCTCCGTCGACGGCGTGGAAGAGCACAAGGCCTGGAAGGCCGACATTGAGGCCTACGCTGGAGCGCCGGCCACCTTCCCCATCATCGCCGATGAAGACCTCGCGGTGTCCAAGGCCCTGGATATGCTGCCCGCCGACGCCTATCTGCCCGACGGTCGCACCGCCGCCGATTCGGCCAGCGTGCGCGTCGTCTTCATCATCAGCCCGGATAAGAAGCTCCAGCTCTCCATGAGCTATCCCATGTCCGTGGGGCGGAACTTCGCTGAAGTGCTTCGGGCCCTCGACGCCCTGCAGGCCACCTACGGCGTTCCGCTGGCCACGCCAGCAAACTGGATGCCCGGGGAGGAGGTGATCGTGGCCCTGAGCTTGAACGATGAAGAGGCGAAGGCACGTTTCGGGGAATTGACCTGCCCCCTACCCTACCTACGGAAGGCGGCCCAGCCCAAGTAAGCCGCCAAGGGCCCGGCAACCGGCCTCTGGCGCGCTAGCGTCAGGGGTCGTGATGCGAAAACGGGAAGGGGAAAATGGTGGGCCGTGATGGATTCGAACCATCGACCAAGTGGTTAAAAGCCACCTGCTCTACCGCTGAGCTAACGGCCCGGAGCGATCTACCGCACGAGGATGCGCGGCGAGGGGCGCATTATAGACATCTCGTCCCCGATGACAATGGTACCTAGCGATAGGGCGTGGGGTCCGGGACCCCCGCCGCCGCAAAGCCTTCCCGACGCAGCCGGCAGCTATCACACCGACCGCAGGCAAGCCCCGCCTCCGTGGCTTGGTAGCACGACACCGTGAGGTGGTAAGGCACGCCCAGCTCCGTCCCCCAGCGAATGATCTCCGCCTTCGTCAGCATGAGCAGGGGCGCATGAACCCTAAGGGCCCCGGACTCTACCCCCACCTTCGTGGCCAGGTTCGCCAGCGCCTCAAAAGCATCGATGAACGCGGGCCGGCAATCGGGGTAGCCCGAATAATCCACGGCGTTCACCCCCAGGGCGAGGTCCGTGGCCCCAAGGGCCTCGGCCATGCCTAGGGCATGGGCCAAGAAGATGGTATTCCGCGCCGGCACGTAGGTAATGGGAATGCCTTCCGTGGGACTTTCGGGCACGGCGAGGTCGTCGTCGGTGAGCGCCGACCCGGAAAAGGCCCCCGCATCGAGGCGTATGATCCGAAAGCTTTCCGCACCCTGGGCCTCGGCGACCCGGGCCGCTGCGAACAGCTCTGCGCGATGCTTCTGGCCATAGTCGAAGGCGATGGCATGACTGGCATAGCCCGCGCTTTTCGCCGCCGCCAGCACCGTCGCCGAATCGAGGCCTCCGGAGAGCAGAACCACCACCGGGCGACCCTCACCGGGCGCGAGGGGGCCGCTTCGCTCCCGTTCCTCAGCCATGATCGTCTCCTAAACGCCGGGGCGATCGCCCCAAATGATCTTGTGCAGCTGAAGCTGCATGCGCACGGGCAGCCGGTCCTCGAGGATCCACCCTGCGAGCGTGTCAGGGGCCAGCACGCCCGTGCTCGGGGAGAACAGCACCTCCCCGACCCGCTCCGGCAGAGCAAAGGATTCCAGCTTAGCGCCGCGCACCCCGGCTGAGCCAGGGGCTCCCCCCCGGTCACGGTAATAAAGCGCGGGGCGTACTGGGCAACCTCTTCGAGAATGGCGTCAAAGGTCCGGCTTTCTCCGCCGGAGAAGGCGTAGGCCGTATCGCAGTAGCCGCAGCGCAGGGGGCAGCCCGTGAGGCGTACGAACACCGTGGGGCGGCCCGCGGTGCGCGCTTCCCCCTGGAGGGAATGGAA
>RGAU01000193.1 GCA_009919975.1 Gammaproteobacteria bacterium | reverse complement strand
AACGGGACCGTGATTACCCCCGACGGCAAAACCCTCATCCTGGGGGAAAGCATGGGGCGCCGCCTCACGGCCTTCACCATCGCCGCCCCTGGGCTACTCACGGAGCGCCGCGTATTCGCTGAGTTTCCCGAGGATCGCCTTCCCGACGGCATCTGCCTGGACACGGCGGGCGGAGTATGGGCGGCGTCCCCCAGGGGGAACGAGTGCCTACGCCTCGAGGAGGGGGGCCAGGTCACCCATCGGGTCGCGGTCAGCCAGGGCGCCTACGCCTGCATGCTTGGGGGCCCTGGGGAGCAAACCCTCTATGTGCTCACGGCAGCGGACAGCGACCCCTCAGCGCCCGCGGGCACGGGGTGCATCGAAGCCGCTCCCGCGCCCTATCCCCGGGCGGGCTTGCCCTAAGGTCTAGGCCCTAGGCCGGGCGGCGGCGCATAAGGCCGCTCCGCTTACAGGTACCCACGAGCACCCCATCCTGATTATGGGCGCTGTGCCGGAAGGTCACGATGCCGGCCTCGGGGCGGGACTTCGAGGGCCGGATCTCGAGCACCTCGCTTTCGCAAGCCAGCGTATCCCCGACAAAAACGGGGGCAGGGAAGCGCACCTCGTCCCAGCCCAGGTTCGCAATAGTGGTGCCCAGGGTCGTATCCCCTACGGAGACCCCCACCATGAGCCCCAGGGTGAACACGCTGTTGACGATGGGCCGTCCGTACTCGGAGGTCTTCATGGCCTCCGCGTCCAGATGGAGCGCCGCCGGATTGTGGGTCAGGGTGGAGAACAACAGGTTGTCCGTCTCCGTCACCGTGCGCCGAATGGCGTGGGTGAAGGTCTGCCCCAGGTAAAACTCCTCAAACCACAAGCCGGCCATGGCGGCCCCTCCCGATGTCAGAGATGAAGGCGTCACCTTGCCACCCTTCCAAGGCTGGGTCACCGTAGGGCCATCACCTGCACGGAGCCCATCCATGAACCAGCCCTTCCCCCGCCGCAGCCTGCACTTCGTTCCCGGCGGCCAAAGCCGCATGTTTGAAAAGGCGCTGGCCCTGGACGCCGATACGCTGATTCTCGATCTGGAGGATGCGGTGACGCCGGACCGGAAAGGCGAGGCTCGGCAGGAGGTACTGGGGTGGCTCGAGGCCCTGGCCGATCGTCCCCAGGAACGGATGGTCCGGGCCAACCCCCTGGACACCCCCTGGGGGGAGGCGGACCTCGAAGCCCTGGTCCTGGCCCCCGTACCTCCGCATAGCCTGCTCGTGCCCAAGGTCTCCCGCCCCGAGGACGTAACGGCCCTGGTTCAGCGCCTTGAAGCGCTGGAGGCCCAGCGCAGCACGCCCTGCGCCCCAGTGAACCTCATGCTAGTGGCCACGGAAACCGCCGCCGGAGCCCTGAACCTCCCGGCCACGGCCCGGGCGTCCCGGGTCAGTGCCGTCACCTGGGGGGCGGAGGATCTCTCCGCGGTGCTCGGCGCCACAAGCACGCGAGATGAGGCCGGGCGTTACTGGCCCGTCTTTGCCCATTGCCGGCTCATGACCCTGCTTTCCGCCTCTGCCGCGGGCTGCCTACCCATCGACGGGGTCTACACCCAGATTCGCGACGGGGAAGGCCTGGCAGCCGAGTGCGCCGAGGCCGCCGCCGTGGGCTTTCGCGGGAAGATGTCCCTTCACCCGGACCAAATCCCCATCATCAATGCCGCCTTTACCCCAAGCGAGGGTCGCATCGCCGCCGCCGAGGGCCTGCTTGAGGCCTTCCGAGCCGCGCAAAAGGCGGGCAAGATGGCTTTCGCTTTCGAGGGGGAGATGGTCGATGCGCCGCATCTTGCGCGCGCCGAGGCCACCCTCGCCCTTGCCCAACGCCTTGGCCTACGGCCCACGGACAACGACTAGGAGCCCCCTATGCAATACGAAGCCCCCTGGATGAATGACGAGCTGCGCATCCTGAAGGACGCCGCGAAGAAGTTCTTCGAACAGGAATTCGTTCCGGAGGCCGCCCGCTGGAACGCGGAAGGGGTGGTCGATAAGGCCGCCTGGCGGAAGGCCGGAGAGGCGGGGCTGCTCTGCGCGGAGATGCCCGAGGCCTACGGCGGGGGCGGCGGGGACTACCGCCATGAAACGGTCATCATGGAAGCCCAGCTGGAAGCAGGCCTGGGGGGCTTCGGCAACCAGGTGCACTCCACCATCGTGGCGCCCTATATCCTGCGCTACGGCACGGAAGAACAGCGCCAGCGCTGGCTACCCAAGCTCGCCAGCGGCGAGTGGGTGGCGGCCATCGCCATGACCGAACCAAACACCGGCTCGGACCTCCAGGCCGTGCGCACCACGGCCAAGAAGGACGGCAACGAGTACGTCATCAACGGCTCGAAAACCTATATCTCAAACGGTCAGAACGCCGATCTCATCATCGTGGTGGCGAAGACCGACACCACCCTCGGGGCCCGAGGCATCTCTCTTTTGGTGGTGGATCCTGAGGAAGACGGCAGCCCCCGGGCGGGCTTCCGCCGGGGCCGGAACCTCGACAAGATCGGCCAGCATTCCGCGGACACCTCAGAGCTGTTCTTCGACGACGTGCGCATCCCCCAAAGCAACCTCATTGGGGAAGAGGAAGGGAAGGGCTTCTTCATGCTCATGGAGCAGCTGCCCCAGGAACGACTCAATATTGCCCAGGCCGCCGTGGTGGCCATGGAGCGGGCCATCGAGGTGACCCTCGACTTCGTCAAGGAGCGCAAGGCCTTCGGACAGCGCGTCCTCGACTTCCAAAATACCCAGTTCAAGCTGGCCGAGTGCAAAACCAAGGCTCGGGTGGCGCGCACCTTTGTGGACAACTGTGTGCTTTGGCACCTGGAAGGCAAGCTCGACGCGGAAACGGCCTCCATGGCCAAGTACTGGTGCACCGATACGCAGTGCGAAATCATCGACGAGTGCCTTCAGCTTCACGGCGGCGCGGGCTACATGAACGAGTACCCCATCGCTGAGATGTACGCGGATGCTCGGGTGCAGCGCATTTACGGGGGCACCAACGAAATCATGAAGGTGCTGATTGCCCGGGGGCTCTAAGCTCCGGTGACGCTCCCGGTGACGGCCCAGGCACAGTACTGGGCCTTCTACTGGCCCCTGGCCCTGACCGGGGCCGTAACCGTATTGGGGACGCAAATTCAAAATGGCGTCCTCGCCCGCATGGAAGACGCGGCGGCGATTCTGGCCGCCTACGCCGTGGCCCAGGCGGTGCTCAGCCTCTTCAACGCCGCCCAAGCCTTCGCCCCCCAGCTCACCACCCGCTTCGCCCAGGGCGCGAAGGCCACGGCCCGAGTGCGGGGCTTTATTCTCGGGATCAGCGCTGCCCTTGCCGGCCTTGTGGCGCTCCTGGCCACCTTCGGCCAACCCCTCATCATCGCGAGCTTTTCCCTTAGCCCTGCCCTGCAGGCCCAAACCTTTGCCTTTCTCCTGGCCCTGGCGCCCCTGGTCTGGCTGAACGGCCTGCGCTTTTACCTGATCGGCCGGCTTATCCAGCAGGCGCGCACGGGACGGGTAACGGTGCTCAATGGCGTTCACCTCACCATCCTGATTGTCGCCCTCGCCGCGGGCCTCGCCCTACACCTTGGCCCCGTGCCCACCCTCGTGGGCGCCCAAGCCCTCGCCGGGGTCGTACATGCTGCCCTGGCCATCGCCGCCCTACGCCCCGCGGACCCCGGAGCAGAGTCCGAAGCGGAATCCGAAGCCGTACCCAGCTACCAAAGGCTCCGGGGTTTTTTCGGCCCCGTGGTGCTCACGGGCATCATGTTTGCGCTGAGTCGGCCGATCCTCTACGCCGCCGTCGGCGGCACCGGGGACGGCATCCTGACCATCGCCGCCCTGCGCATTGCCTTCGACTTCACCTTTTTCTTCCAGCAGGCAGCGAATCAGTTCCGCCACTTCTTCGTCACCTTCGGCCTCGACGCCATGGCGGAGAAGCGCCGCTTCATGATGCGCGTCGCCCTCGGGCTGACGCTCGCCATGGCGGGAACGGCCTTCACGCCCCTGGGCCCCTTGCTGATAGCCCAGGGGATCGGCGCGGAACCGGAGGTTACGGATCGGGCCCTGGCGGCCTTGCAGGTCATGACCCTCCTGCCGCTCCTCATCATCATCCGAAATCTGTTTCACGGGATTCTCATGGTGGAGGAGCGCACCGGTGGCATGGCCTTGGGCAGCGTGCTTCGCGTCCTTACCATCGCGGGGCTCGCCCAAGGCCTCGCGCCGGCGGAGCTGCTCACCCCTAGCACCGCCGCCTGGACCCTCCTTGCCGGGTTCGCCATGGAGACCGCCGTGGTGGCCTATCGGGCCCTTCGCCCCCGAGCCCTCGCGCCCTAGCCTCGGCCTCGGTACACTCCGCCGCCTCGGGCGAGGGGAACACAACACGGTGAGGCACGCCTGTGGCACTCGATTCGCTCCTTTCCCCGGAACTTGCCGAACGCGCACATTGGCTTAAGGCCGGGGACGCCGCCCCCGAGGGGCGCTATGTGCTCTATTGGCTGCGGGTGACTCAGCGGCTCCATGATAATCCCGCGCTCCTGGCAGCCCAGGCCTTGGCTACGGCCCTCGGCCAACCCCTGCTGATCTACCAAGGGCTTGATGAGCGCTACCCCTACGCCTCGGATCGGCACCACCGATTCATTCTGGAAGGGGCCCGGGCCGTGGAAGCGG
>RGAU01000192.1 GCA_009919975.1 Gammaproteobacteria bacterium | reverse complement strand
GAGGACCTACGCCCTGGGAGTGCCTCGGACTTCTCGCTGTTTGCGACTCTGCGCTATCGACCCTAAGGGGGCCTCCGAGGCTTAGGGGCCTGTGCACCTATTTAGGGCGGCGCCGGGGAAGCCCTTTTGGGCCCAATTCTAGGTATCTACATCGAACATGGGAGGGGTGGTGGCCGGGCCAGCAATGACGCGGCCTAGCGCGCAGCTGGTCCATGTTCTGTGTATCTACTTGAACGCGAAAGGTGCGGCTTTCAAAACCCACATGAAGGCTTTTTTAGGGTTTTCTGAGGGCTAAAAAAGCCACTTTTGCCCTAGATACGTCTCGAATAAGCCTTTGAAAACCCACCTCAATTTAGACCAAGTATCGACCTAGAATTTGGCCCAAAAGGGCTTTCCCCAGGCCCCAAAGAAAAAAGCTCAGGCCCTTGTGCGCCAGGGCCGCAAGGCCGTTCGTCAGCCCTTCATGGGTGATTCATAGAGGGCAGGCATACTCAAAACTCTACAAAAGGAGTGCCCCGTGACCACGCCCCTCGCCAGCAAGGACCGCTCGGCCCAGCTTAAGCGCTTAAGCAGCGAGCGTTTCGATCTGCTCGTGATCGGCGGGGGCATCACCGGCGCCGGGGTGGCGCGGGAAGCCGCGCTAAGGGGCTTGAGCGTCGCGCTCATCGACGGCGAGGACTTCGCCGCGGGCACCTCCAGCCGCTCCACCAAGCTCATTCATGGCGGTCTGCGTTACCTGGCCATGGGCGATTTCGCCCTGGTGCGGGAGGCTGCGCGGGAGCGCAAGGCGGTCTACGCCATGGCGCCGCACCTGGCGGAGCCGCGGTGGATGATGCTTCCCGTAGCCAGCCGTCCGGCGCTTTGGAAATACCGTACGGGCGTCGCCCTGTATGAACGCCTGGGCGCTGTTGCACCGCAGGACCGGCACCAAATTTGGGGCGAAGCAGAGCTCGAAGCCGAGGAGCCCCGGTTGAACCGCAAGGCCTTCCCCATGGCCTGCGCCTATCGCGAATACCTCACGGACGACGCGCGCCTGGTGCTGGCCGTATTGCGGGCCGCCGCGGAAGGCGGGGCCGCCCTCGCCAATTACCTGAAGGCTGAGAAGCTCCTTTGGACGGCCCAGGGCGGTCGGGTGAATGGCGCAGAAGTGGCCTGTGCGCTTACCGGGGAGCGCTTCGCCATTCGAGCCCGCGCCGTGGTGAACGCCGCCGGGCCCTGGGTGGAGCAGCTCGCCGCGGAAGATCCCGCGCCGGCGAAAAAGGCCCTTCATTTGTCGAAGGGGGTGCACATCGTGCTGCCCCGGAAGGCCCTGCCCGTGCAGCACCTAAGCTTCTTGGAGACTCAAGACAAGCGGCTGATTTTTACCGTGCCCTATCTCGATACGGTTTTCGTGGGCACGACGGACACGAGCTATGACGGCACCGACCCCCTCTGGCCCGAGATTCTTCGGGAGGAAGCCACCTACCTGCTGGAGCCCTTAAAGCGCTACTACACCGATGCGGCGTTGACGCCGGAGGCCGTGGTGGGCGCCTGGGCGGGAGTGCGGCCCCTCATCGCCGAGGCGGGGAAGAGCGCCAAGGCCACCTCCCGGAAGGATGAGGTCTGGGTGGGGCGGGGCGGTCTCGTAACCGTAGCCGGGGGCAAGCTCACGGGCTTTCGGAAGATGGCGGAAAGCGTGCTCGAGGCGGTGGAGGGGGCGACGGATCTCACCCTGGCGCCTGCGCCGGGGCCCACGGCGCTGCCTGGCGCTGGAGCGCCCATTCCTACCTTGGTGGCCCGGCTACCGAAGGAGAGCAATCTCCCGCCGGGGGCCGCGGAGCGGCTGGCAAGGCTTTACGGCGAGGACAGTAGCGCCGTGCTCGCCCATGGCGCCGCGCCGCTGGCCGGGGGCGCCGTGCTGGAGGGGGAGGTGCGCTGGGCGCTTGCCGAGGAAACCCCCCAGCGGCTGGAAGATCTCATCTATCGGCGGCTTCGGGCGGCCTGGTTCGCCCCGGAGGAGCGGGATCGCCTCCTGGTCCCGGCAGCAGCGCTCATGGGCCAGGCCCTGGGCTGGTCTTCCGAGCGCCAGGCGCAGGAAGTGGCGCAAACGAAAGCTCGCATTGCCCAAGAGCTCGCCTTCAAGGGGCTGGCGCTGGCGCCGGCGGCCTAGGCCCCCGCGGCTTAGGCGTCCAGCACGAGCTCCGCGAGGGTCGTCAGCTCGGCGCTCGAACGGGCGCTCACGAGCAGGGAGGTCACGGGCGTTTCCTTCCAGGCCTGGAGCCGATCGCGGATTTCCTCCTTCGTGCCCACGAGGGAAATCTCGTCCGCAAGCTGGTCCGGCACGGCCATCATGGCCTCTTCCTTTTTGCCCGCGAGGTACAGGTCTTGGATCTTCTGCGCTTCCGCCTCAAAGCCGAAGCGGCTGATGAGCTCCTTGTGGAAGTTCCGGTCCTTGGCGCCCATGCCGCCGACGTAGAGGGCGAGCATGCCCTTCACGGGCAGCAGTCCCTTTTCCTTATCGTCGGTGATGTTCACCACGATGCCCTGGGCCACCTCGAAGTTGGAACGAGCCTGCTTGATGGCGTCGCTGTACACCTCGTTGCGGAAGGGGGAGTAGTACAGGGGCAGCCAGCCGTCGGCGATCTCCGCCGTTTGGGCGACGTTCTTCGGACCTTCGGCGCCGATGAAGATGGGCACGTCGGCGCGGAGCGGGTGGGTGATGGGCTTTAAGGGTTTGCCGAGGCCCCAGGCCCCTTCCCCGGTGTAGGGGAGGGGGTAATGTTCGCCGTCGTTGGTCACCGGTTCTTCGCGAGCGAGCACCTTCTTGATGATGGACACGTATTCCCGGGTGCGGGCCAGGGGCTTGGCGAAGGGGCGGCCGTACCAGCCCTCCACCACCTGGGGCCCGGAGACGCCGAGGCCGAGCATAAAGCGGCCTTGGGACAGGTGATCGAGGGTGAGGGCTGCCATGGCCATGGCCGTCGGGGTGCGCGCGGAGAGCTGGCACACCGCCGTGCCCAGGCGAATCTTCGAGGTGTGGGCGCCAACCCAGGCCAGGGGCGTTAAGGCGTCGGAGCCGTAGGCCTCGGCAGTCCAGACCGAGTCGTAGCCAAGGCTCTCGGCGGTCTTCACCGTCTCGATGAGGTTTTGCGGCGGATTCGTGCCCCAGTAGCCGAGCTGGAGCCCAAGCTTCATGCTTTTCATGCGTCCTCTCCTTTGACGATGCCGGCGGCGATGAGTGCTTCCACGTCCTGGGTGCTACGCCCGAGACCCTCGAGCACCGATGCGGTGTGGGCGCCAACCGCGGGGGCGGGCCCCTTGGGGCCGATCTTTGCCGTGGGCATGCGCATGGGGATGCGCACGGTGCGGTAGTGGCCCGCGACCTCGCTTTCGAGGGTTGGGAATAGGCCGATGGCCTCGGCTTGCGGGTCCTTGGCCACTTCATCGAGGCTGAGCACGGGCCCCCAGATCAGGCCCGCGGCGTCGAAGATCGCGCCCCATTCGTCCCGGCTCTTGGTGGCCAGCACTTCGTCGATGGCGGCGACCACGTCGGCCATGGCGTAGAAGCGGCTGCGCTGATCGATCCACTCTTCCTTCTCGAGCCAGGCTTCCTGGCCGATGGCCTTACAGAAGCGGGGCCAGGCGGCCTGTTCCGGATTGTTGATGACGATCCACTTGCCGTCGCCGCAGGGATAGCGGTTCGCCGTGGCCGTGATCTGCTGGTTGCGCATGCGCCGGCGCACCGGGGCCTTATCCACGGCGGTGATGGCGTAGTCCGTGGCCTGGGTCCACACGGCCGTTTCGAAGAGGGAGGTCTCCACCACCTGCCCTTCGCCCGTTTTCTCCGCCAGGCGTAGCCCGGCCATGATGGCACCGAAGAGGGCGAGGCCCGTGGTGTGGTCGCCCTGGGCCGGGCGGGCCATGGGGACGAAGCCGTCGGGCCCTTCCCGCATGGCGTCGTAGAGGCCGGAGCGACCAAAGAACGCCGTGACGTCGTAGCCCGGGCGGGAGGCTTCCGGGCCGTCCGTGCCGTAGCCCGTTAGGGTGGCATGGACCAGGCTTTTATTGCGCTTCAGCAGGGTTTCCGGGTCGAGGCCGTACTTCTTCTGCCGGGTGGGGAGCAGGTTGCAGAGGAAAATCTGGGCGCCGTCCACGAGCTCCCGCACAAGCTCCTGCCCCTCCGGTTGGGTGAGGTCGATGGCGATGGAGGCCTTGCCCCGGTTGTCGACGTCGAAGCCGTAGTCGTAGTCCTTCGCCGGGCCCTCGTCGATTTTTGGGGGGCGGCCCATGCCGCGCATGGGGTCCCCTCCGAAGGGCTCGATCTTGATCACCTTGGCACCCAGGTCCGCAAGCATGGCGCCGCAGCTCGGGGCGGCCATCCAGTTGGTGATTTCGATGACGGTGATGTCGTCCATGGGTGCGTTCATTGCGGTCTCCCCCGGGGCAGCCCTTTGCTGCCGTGTTTGATGGGGGTAGTTTGCCCCAAGGAGGCTCCGGCGCGTTAGTCTCGGGCCCTGCGGGCGCGGGCATCAGTATTGGAGGTAAGCATGAAGCGATGGCTTTTGGGCCTCTTTGCCATGGTGTTGCTGTCGTCAGGGGCGGCCCTGGGGGCAGAGGAGGACACGGCAATCTTTGCCGCGGGGTGCTTTTGGTGCGTGGAAGAGGCCTTTGATGGCGTAGACGGGGTGGTGGAAACCACCTCGGGCTATACCGGCGGCACGGTGGTGAATCCCACCTATCGCCAGGTCACCCG
>RGAU01000191.1 GCA_009919975.1 Gammaproteobacteria bacterium | reverse complement strand
TGGGCGGTTTACCAGCTGAATTGGGAAGAGGGCGCTGCCGCTCTGATCGTGCCGCGCATCCACCGTTTCCAGGTAGGCAAGAAGGGTGGGGCCCCGGTACCAGGCCATGGCGCCGCTGCGCTCTGTGATGTTGTCCCCCTTTAGGGCGCTCACGGGAATAGCGGATATGCTGGCGAAGCCGAGGGGTTCAGCAAAGGCGCGGAATTCCGCCTCTATGGTCTCTGCCGTCCCCTGATTGTAGTCGACCAAATCCATCTTATTGATGGCGAGTACAACGTGCTTAATACCCACGAGGGAAACGAGATAAGCATGGCGCCGGGTTTGCGTGAGAACGCCCTGGCGCGCGTCGATAAGCAGTACGGCCACCTGGGCTGTAGAGGCGCCGGTGACCATGTTCCGAGTGTACTGCTCGTGACCTGGCGTATCGGCCACGATGAACTTTCGACGCTGGGTAGCGAAGAAGCGGTAGGCCACATCGATGGTGATGCCCTGTTCCCGCTCCGCGGCCAGCCCATCCACCAGCAGGGCGAAGTCGATGTCGTCCCCCTGCGTGCCGTAGCGCTTGGACTCGGCGCTGAGCGCGGCCAGCTGATCATCGTAAAGCTGCTGAGCGTCCCAGAGCAGGCGGCCGATGAGCGTGCTCTTGCCATCGTCGACGCTGCCACAGGTAATGAAGCGCAGAAGGTCCTGTTCCCGCTGCTCGGCGAGAAAGCTTTCAAAGGCGGCCTGGCGGTCCGCAGCCCTCATGGCGGTGGTCATTAGAAATACCCCTCCTGCTTCTTCTTTTCCATGCTGGCGGCGCCGTCGCTGTCTATGGCTCGCCCCTGGCGTTCCGAGCTTCGGGACTGAATGAGCTCCACGATGATGTCCGGCAGGGATTGGGCGTCGGACTCCACGCCGCCGGTGAGGGGGTAGCAGCCGAGGGTCCGGAAGCGTACGGAGCGAAACTGGATTTCCTCCCCCGGGGCTAGGCGGAAGCGGTCATCGTCTACCATGAGGATCAGCCCGTCCCGCTCCACCACAGGTCGTTCCTTCGCGAAGTAAAGGGGCACGATGGGAATCTGCTCCTGGTAGATGTACTGCCAGATATCCACCTCGGTCCAGTTGGAGATGGGGAAGACGCGAAGGCTTTCTCCGGGCCGCTTCTGCGCGTTGTAGAGGTTCCAGAGCTCCGGGCGCTGGTTCTTTGGATCCCAGCTGTGGGTGGCGGTGCGGAAGGAAAAGATCCGCTCCTTGGCCCGGGACTTTTCCTCATCCCGGCGCGCGCCGCCAAAGACCACGTCAAAGCGATACTGGTCCAGAGCCTGCTTTAAGCCCTGGGTTTTGGTGATATCCGTGTGCAGGGCCGAGCCATGATCGAAGGGGTTGATGTCCTTGGCGATGGCCTCGGGATTGGTATGCACCAGCAGCTCCATGCCGCTGACCTCCGCCATATGCTGGCGGAAGAGATACATCTCCTGGAACTTCCAGCGCGTATCCACGTGGAGGAGGGGGAAGGGCGGCGGCGCAGGATAGAAGGCCTTCCGCGCGAGATGCAGCATGACCGCGCTGTCCTTGCCTACGGAGAAGAGCATGCCCGGGTTCTCCCCCTGGGCCACGGCCTCGCGAATGATGTGGATGGCCTCGGCCTCGAGCGCCTGCAGGTGCGGCGTGGGGGTGGGACGCTCCAGGGTGGGCTCGGGGAATTGGAGCACGGGAGCGTGGGCGCTCACGGCGACGGTCACGCCCGCAGGGGGCGTGAGGGTGCGCAGGGGCGCGACGAGGCCGCCTTGGGGGATGAGCAGCAGGGGTTTAGCCACATGCTGGGCCAAGACGCCGAGGGCATCGAGTAGCCAGGGGGCTGCCACCTTCGTCAGATCGTCCTGCCCCGTAGGAAGGGCCTCGGCCGGGCCGGCGATCCAGAGCCGAGCGCCCCGTCCGTCGTGCAAGGCCAACACCGGTTGCCCGGAAGGGGCCCCGGTGAGGGCGGCGTAGAGCACGCGATGACGCTTGCGCTGGGCCCGATCCTTCAGAGCGCCCAGGACCCGCTGGCTGACCGCCTTGCCGTGTTCGTCGACGAGGTCGGCGTCGTCCACAATCGGGGGCAGGAAGGAGAGGCCCTCGATGCGCCGTTCAAGGGTCCGCACGGTCACCGTTTCCCCGGCGTGCTCGAGGGTCCGCTGGACCCGGTCCCGGTCCCAAAGGCCGGGGGTGAGGAACTGCTCTGCCATGGCGGGCTCCCTTTATAGGGCAATGCATCGCAGGACGAGAGGTGTCGCGATTTGCATTTACTTTAATTAATAGGTGCGAATCTTATTTGTTAGGAGATTTTTCTTCAAACAAAAACGAGTTTATGTAAGATGCGACAAATTCTCAGCGAACCCTTCAGGGTGGCACCTATGGAACCCCTCGCCCTTGTGCTTGTCGGCGCCCTCACGGGAACGCTCGTGGGCTTTACCGGTGTGGGTGGGGGCGCGCTCATGACCCCGGTGCTGATGCTGGGCTTCTCCATTGCGCCCCTCACGGCCATTGCTACGGACCTGTGCTTTGCCGCCCTGACCAAACTGGCTGCCCTTCGGGCCTTTCAACCCGCGGGCATGGTCGACGGGCAGGTGCTCCGGCGCCTTGCCCTAGGCAGTCTGCCGACGGCGGCGCTGGTGGTGTTTTTCCTTGAGCCCGAGGGCGGCCATGATCGGCCCATGCCCTGGCTCCTTCCGGTGGTGGGGGGCATGGTCCTCCTGGCCGCGCTGACGTTGCTGCTCGCCCCCCGCTGGGCCGCCGCGGGGCGGAGCCGGCGTCTTGCTGATCCGGCGCGCTTCAAGGGGCGCCAGGGACCCTTAACGGTGCTCGCCGGGGTCGCCATGGGCGCTGCCGTGGCCCTCACTTCCGTAGGCGCCGGTGCTTTGGGTAGTGCCGTGCTCCTCGCGCTTTATCCCCTGCGCATGACGCCCCAGCGCCTGGTGGCTACCGATCTGGCCCATGCCCTTCCCCTGGCCGCGCTCACCGGCGCCGCCTATGCCCTTGGGGGCGCGGTGGATTGGGCCCTTCTGGGGTGGCTCCTCCTGGGCTCCCTGCCCGCGGCCTATGCCGCCAGCCAGCTCAATCTGAAAACCCCGGAGCGCTGGCTTCGCCCCGTGCTGGCGTCGGTGCTTGTGGTGCTGGGGCTTCGGCTTCTGCTGAGCGCCCCCTCCGCCTAGCGCCGGCGCCTTTCCCGGCCCCCGCTCCCCTGCGCTAAGATGGGCCCCTGGGGTTTAAAGCGCACTTTTGAGGGCACAAGGAGAGAGGCATGGCCGAGCGGCTTCCGCAGTACATCGATGGGGCATTTGTGCAAAGCACCACCACCGAGTGGTTGCCCGTGCGCAACCCGGCCACGCAGGAAATCCTCTGCGAAGTGCCCGTGGCGACCGATGAGGAAATGGCCCAGGCCGTGGCCTCGGCGAAGGCGGCCTTCGCCAGCTGGAAAGAGGTTGCGGTGCCCGAACGCTCTCGCCTCATGTTGCGCTACCAGGCGCTGCTTAAGGAGCGCCACGACGAAATTGCCACCGTGCTCGCCCAGGAGACGGGAAAAACCTTCGAGGACGCTAAGGGGGACGTCTGGCGGGGCATCGAGGTGGTAGAGCAGGCAGCGAACATTGCGCCCCTCCTCATGGGGGAGACGGTGGAGAACGTGGCCCGCCGCATCGACAGCTATTCCCTACGGCAGCCCCTGGGCGTGTTCGGGGGCATAACCCCCTTTAACTTCCCGGCCATGATTCCCCTTTGGATGTTCCCCATGGCCATCGCCTGCGGGAACACCTTTATTCTGAAGCCCTCGGAGCGGGACCCCATGACCCCGAACCTTTTGGCCAAGCTTTTCGAAGAGGCCGGGGCGCCGAAGGGGGTGCTCCAGGTGATTCACGGCACGGCCAAGCAGGTGAACTTCCTGTGCGATCACCCGGATATTAAGGGCGTGTCCTTCGTGGGCTCGGTCCCCGTCGGGCAGCACGTTTATCGCCGGGCCGCGGAGAATTTGAAGCGCGTCCAGTGCATGGCCGGGGCGAAAAACCACATGGTCATCATGCCCGATGCGCCGAAGGATCAGGTGATTTCGAACATCATCGGCGCCTCCTGCGGGGCCGCGGGGCAGCGCTGCATGGCCATCTCCGTGGCCGTGTTCGTGGGGGAAGCGGCCGAGTGGATCCCGGAGGTGCGGGACGCCATGGCGGCGCTCAAGCCCGGCGCCTGGGATGACCCCGAGGCGGCCTATGGCCCGGTGATTACGCCCCAGGCCCGGGATCGCATCCGCGGACTCATCCAGCGTGGCGTCGACGCAGGCGCAACGCTTCTGCTCGATGGCTCCGACTGCACCGTGCCCGGCTTCCCCGATGGCAATTGGATTGGTCCGACGCTCTTCAGCGATGTTACGCCCGAGATGGACATCTACCGGGAGGAGATCTTTGGCCCGGTGCTCTGCGCCATGACCGTGGACACGCTGGACGACGCCATTCGCTTGATTAACGAAAACCCCTACGGCAACGGCACGTCTATCTTCACGAGTTCGGGCGGGGCCGCGCGGAAGTATCAGCATGAAATCGACGTTGGCCAGGTAGGCATTAACGTCCCCATCCCCGTGCCCCTGCCGTTCTTCTCCTTCACCGGGTGGGGTGGCAGCTTCTACGGCGATCAGCACGCCTACGGGAAGGATGCGCCGCGCTTCTACACGGAAATCAAAACCATCACGGCCCGTTGGTTCGATGACACGCCGGTGACCGGCGGACCGAA
>RGAU01000020.1 GCA_009919975.1 Gammaproteobacteria bacterium | reverse complement strand
AAGGCCTGCCCCAGGCCATCGAAGAGCGCCATCATGCGACCCAAAAAATGGCTCTTAAAGCTAATGAAGGCGTAAAACATTCCCAGGGTAAGGGTGCCCCCCAGCACGGCCTTGGCCCCCAGAAAGACGAGAAGCCCCTGCTCCACTCCAAAGATCAGGCTTTCCAGGGCCCCCAGGCCAAGCCCCGTGCGCCCTTCCTTCCACCGCGCCTCCGCGCCCTCGGCGCTCGCCTCGGCAATGCGGTTGATGAGCTGAGGCACCACCCCATGGAGCTTGGCCGCCCGAAGGCCGGCGAAGGTCCCAAGGAAGCGGGCCTCCATTTCCACCCCCGTGAGCAGGCTAGCCTCCGCCTGACGCCGGAGCCGGGGGCGCAGGGCCAGGAGCACGCCGCCGTAGAGGCCGAGGGCGACTACGGTGACCGCTGTGAGCGCCGGGGCATAGGCCAGCATCAGGGCCAGGGTCGAAAGGGCCATGAAGGCATCGAGCACTGCCAGCACCACCCCCTGGGTGAGGGCCTCCCGGAGGGGCCCAAGCGCCCCGAGACGCGCCCCCAGATCCGCTGCATCGCGATGCTCAAAGAAGGCCAGGGGCTGATGGAACACCCGGCTCAGAAACGCCGTCCCCAGGCGATGGCCCAGCCGTTCCCCGAGGCGCAGCATCCAATCGCCCCGGAGCGTGGTCAGCAACGCCCGCAGCCCCACGAGGAGCAGGAAGGCCAGGAGCAAAATGAGGAGCAGGTCCTCATCCTGCCGAGTGACGGCCTCGTCCACGACGAGCTGAACATAGAGCGGGGAGAGGAGGGCCAGGCCCTGTAGCAGTAGGGTCGCGAAGAACAGCATGAGCAGGGGCCTGGCCAGCTCGGCCCGAAGCATGGGCCAAAGGGGCGCCAGGAGGGGCCGGAGCCGGGCGATCACCCCCGGCGCCGACCCCTGCTTCAGGGGCGCTTCCAGCTCTAGCGAGTAGCCGGTGAAATGCTCCTGAAAGGCCGCATCGGACAGCCAAAGATCGCCCCGGGCCGGATCGAGGATGCGCCAGCGACCGGGGCGGCGCTCCGCGAGCACCACGAAATGGTTGCCATCCCAGTGCAGCAGCGCCGGAGCGGGAAGATCGGCGAGGGCCGCGCCGGACCGATGGCGAGGAATAAAAGCGAGGTCGACCACTGCCCCCAGCTGACGCAGCGCTCGAAGGGACTGGCCTCGCCCGGCGCTCCCGGCCAGGGTGCGAAGGGCGGCGATATCCCCGCCAAAGCCCTGGGCCCGGGCGAGCATGAGCACGCAGCAGAGCCCGCATTCCTGCGGCGCCGCCTGCCCCACCCAGCGAAGCGCCCCCACCTAGGGCCCCACGCTTCGACGGAGGGGTTCGAGCAGGCGCCCGAGCGCACTTTGTGGCTCAAGCTTCAGTACGCCCTGCACCGCCATGCCGACTTCCAGGGGCGGCAGGGCCTGCCCCGGCCCCGGCGCCCCGGGGAGCAGGGTGACGTGCAGGCGCTCGGGCTGCCCCCGGCCATGGGCGAGGCTTCGCTGGCGCACGCGCCCGGGGAGGGTACCGAAGCGGTGAGCGGGAAAACTTTCTAGGGACAGGCGCAGGGCCTGCCCCGGCGCACCAGCGCCGGCGGTGGCCGCCGTCAAGGGGAAGATCGCCTCCAGCGTGCCCGCCCCCGGGGCCAGGGTAGCAAGGAGCGCCCCCGCCTCGAGGCTGTCCCCCGGGGTGCCCGGAAGGGTGAGCAGCCGGCCGCCCTGGGGGGCCCGAAGCACCCAGCGCCGCAGGGCCCGAAGGCGATTCAGCTCGGCTTCAAGGGCCACGAGGCGGCTGGCCAGGGCCTCCCCAGCCTCCGCCTCGGCCTGACGCTGGCGCGTTTCCGTGAGGGCCAGCTGGGCCCCCTCTCGCTGGAGCCCCCGTGCCTCCTGGAGGAGCCGAAGCAGCTGGCTTTCGGCCCCAAAGCGCTGAAGCTGGGCCTGGGCCTTGAGCATCACCGGGAGCTGGAGCGCCGGGGCCGTGCCCGGGCTTAGCACCGGCGCAAGCAGCCCTTCCAGCGTTTCCAGCTGCTGCTGCGCACGCCCCTGGGCCCGAAGGTTCTGGGCCACCGCCTGATCGAGCGCTTCTTGCAAGGCCCGGGAGGCTGCCTGCCTATCCCGACGCCGCGCCGTTTGATCCCGCTGGAGAGCCTCGGCCCGCCACCACTCCAAAAGCAAACGGTCGTGCTCCGCTTCCAGCCGAGCTCGATCAGAGGCATAGACCAGCATCAGGGGGGTGCCGGCGGTCACCCGCGTTCCCGGTGTCGCCAGGAGCGGGCCCAGCACCCCAGCCCGGGGCGCCCGCAGCTGAAGCAAACCGCCCTCCGGTGCAAGCCAGCCCTGGAGGGTTTCGCTCCGGGGGTAGGGCAGGAGCGCCAGGGCGAGCACGAGGGCGAACAGCCCCGCGAGGAAGGCCAGCAGCAAGGGCCAGCGAAGCCGGGGGGCGGGGGGCCAAAGCAGGCCCGGGGGTAGCGGTGGGAGCGAGAAGGGCACCATGGCCCTAGTCTCAGGGAGCCCTAGGGAAAGCCCCCGCCGCGGAAGCGGCGGAGGCCGTGCGCCTTATGGGCTGTTCTTGGGATCCAGGGCGGCGAGGAACGCGCGAATACGCGCCGCATTGGCGCCAAGATCGCTCTGCCCCACGCGGGAGACGGAACGCACGTCCACCTGGGCTTGCCGAGGCCCCAGGGCTCGGATGCGAATCACCACGTCGTCGATGAAGCCGTAAAGGGCCGTTTGATCATAGGCTTCGATGAGCCCGGCGGCGGGATCGGAGGCCACAAGAGTCCAGCCCTGGGTAGCCACCACGGCCTCGGCCCGGGAGAAGACCGCTGCGGGATCCGCGTCGATCACCAGGGGCTTCAGATCGGCATAGTGCTCCGCCATGAGCGGGGCGAGGGTTTCCCGGTCGTAGTCGAGGCCGTTGGGCGCCGAGGCGCGCAGGGGCACCACGGCAACGAAGGCCGGGGGCTCGACCGTATCGGTGCTGATGTCATGGATGGCCGGAAGGCTCTGATACAGGGCGAACTGCCCCCCCATTTGCAGCAGTACGGCCAGGCTCAAAGCGCTCCCCACGAGGACATGGAGGCGATCGGCGGGGCGTCCTCCTCGGAGCCACAGCACGAAACCGAAGAGCCCAAAGAGGAAGGCCAGAAAGGCCAACACGGACGCCATCGCCGGAAGCATCAGCACCGCCCCCTGCACGCCCGCGAGGCCCAGGCGGTACGCCAAGGGCGCAAGCGCCAATAGAACGGCCGCAAAAAGGGCCCCCACCAGGGAAAAGCGCGCCCACCAGGACGGTTGAAGATGATCTGTCATTGCCTTGCTCTCTTCCTCTAAACGGAGCCCGTGAGCCGAAGGGCTAGCCCTTCGGGGTAAAGCGATTGACCGGCGCGCCGGCGGTAACAGCCCCCGCCGCGCCCAGAAAATCCTCCTCGGTCATGGCAGTCAAAAGCGCCGGATCCTGCGGCACGTGCGCACAGAAACGCGCGCCATCCTCCAGGCGGCCCACCACAATGCCCACCTCCGGCGTGCCTTCCCGGCCGAAGGTGACCGTGTAGGTCTCCACCGTGGCAGCCCCCTCCGGCGCGGCCTCCACCCGAGGGTGGGCCGTGGCCTCGATGCGGCCCTGATAGCTCGCCGGATCTTTCCGCACCCAGGGCACGTCTCCCCGCGCCGGCGCCGGCGGCTCGGTGCTGTAGATCCCCGCGGAGTGCTTAGTCAGGTAGCCGCCGTTGGCCGTCACCAGGCCGTAGGTGCCTGGCGCGGCGCGCAGGGTGTCGGCCATGGAGGCAATGGAGTTCATCACGTAGTTATTGCCCGCCCCGCCGTGGAAGGGTAGCCCCCCGGTAATGGTGAGGGGGCGGGGATCATCCTTGGCAATGCCGAACTCATCCCGGGCGATTTGCACTGCGCTCGGGAAGCAGGAGTAGATGTCGATGTGATCGATACCGGAGGCGTCGCGCCCAGCCATGGCGTAGGTTTCCTCCGCGAGGGTCCGGATCCCCACGGAGCTGTGGTAATTCTCCCGGTCGAGCACGTACCACAGCTCGCTCGTATCGGCGCAGCCGTGAAGATAAAGCCAGCGGTCCTCGGGAATGCCCAGGGCCCGGGCCTTGCCGACGGAGGTCATGAGAAGGGAGGCGGCCTGGTTAATCTGGTTCATGGCATTCATGAACTTGGTGTAGGGCCAGCCCACGTAGCGGTTGCTCGGGGTAGCCGTAGCGATTTCCTCGGCGGAGCGCGCCACGGGAAACCAAGCGTGGGGATGCTTGGCGGCCACCTCGGAGAAGCGGGAAAAGAGCGCCCCCATGACCTGTTGATGCTCAGCAATGCTGTGCCCGTAATGGCCGCGCAGGGCATTCTCGTAAAGGGGATAGGCCGTGGCGGGAATCATCAGGCCGTGGGCATCCTCGATGTCGTTGGACATCTTCTTCTCGTCGACGAGATAGGCCGGCTTTCGGTCCGAGGGCTCTTCCCAGGGCGGCGTGACCCCCGCCTTCAGCAGCTTGCGCCCGTTATCAATGGCTTCCGCGCCGGAAAAAAGGGCCAGTTCGCAGCGCCCCTCGGCGATGGCCTCGGCAAAGCGATTCACGAGGTATTGAGGACCATTACCGCCGTTGGGCATGAGCCACTGGGCAGCATTGCTAGCGCCAAGGCGCTTAGCCAGGGCCTCCGGGGAGTTCGGCGTGGATTCCCGGAAGCTGCGCACCACCACCAGCGTATCCACCTGTTCCAGGACGGCCTTGCTGAGATGCGCATCGGCCAGCGCCGCTTCCGTCGCCTGCACCATCAGGTCCACGGGGGACGATAGCCCTTCCAGGCCCGGTGTCTTTTCCGTGATTTGGCCCACGCCCACCAAGATGGGCATCCGATCCCTTGCGCTGCTGCTCATTTCCCGCTCCCCTTTTTCCTAAACCTGCGTCTTACTTTAAGCGATAGCGAATGGGCAGGCTCTTCAGCCCCCCCACGAAGGCCGCCTGGGCATATTGGGGCGTGCCGTCAAGCTCGATGTGCTCCACCCGCTCCAGCAGCGCCCGATACAGCGCTTCCATTTCCATGCGCGCCAAATGCTGCCCGAGGCACACGTGCGCGCCGTAGCCGAAGGCGAGGTTCCGGGCCGCGGGGCGCTCCACGCGAAACTCGAAGGGCGCCTCAAAAACCTCCTCGTCCCGGTTGGCCGAGGGGTACCACAGAATCACCGACTCCCCGGCCTTGATGACCTTATCCCGAAGCGGCGTATCCACCGTGGCCGTGCGCATGAAGTGACGCACCGGAGACACCCAGCGAATCATCTCGTCTACCGCGCCCGCAAGGTGGCGATCGGGATCGGCGCGAAGCTTATCGAACTCCCCGGGGTTTTCGAGCAGGGCCAGAAGCCCGCCGGCGGTGGAGCTGCTCGTGGTGTCGTGCCCCGCCGTGGCCACGATGATGTAGTACCCCGCCGCTTCAAGATCGCCGATGGGCGCTCCGTCGATTTGAGCATTCGCAATGATCGAGGCCACGTCATCCCGGGGATTCTTCCGCCGATCCTCCGAGATGCCCTTAAAGTAGGCTTCGAAGTCCTCCACCACCTGCCCAATGGACATGAGATCGAAGGAGCGCTGCACGTCCGGGTCCGTGGAACCGAACAGCTCCTGGGTGAGCTTCAGCATGATCGGCTCGTCTTCCTCGGGGACCCCGAGAATGGACATGACCACGCGCAGGGGATACCAAACAGCGAGATCCTTCACAAAGTCGCAGCGCCCCCCAAACTCTGCGAGCCGGGAAACATACTGATCAGCCAGCGCATCCACCGTGGCCTTCATGCTCTGGAGGCGCTGGCGCGTAAACCAAGCCGCGGTGAGCATGCGGTACTTCATGTGGTCCGGGTCGTCCATCTGCACCAGGGAACGCACGAGGTGCTTGCGCCCCGTCAGGGCAGCGATGGCCTCCGTGACCATGATGGGCGCGAGGGTGGGCCGGGGATCATTGATGAAGCCCTGCTTATCCCGCTCGATGGCCATCACGTCGGCGTGCTTGGTGATGGCATAGAAGGGCTCGTACCCCTCCGGCGTCATGTGACGCACCGGGTCGTTCGCCCGGAGCCACGTCAGGTAAGCGTGGATGCGCGCTTCGTCTGCCCAGGTCACCGGGTCGATGAGCGCCTGATCCAGCGCAGCGCCTTCGGGGATCGTGATCATGCGGGTTTCCTCCTTTATCCGTCGCCCATCATAGCCTTCCTTCCCCCCAAGGCTCCCCCTTGGGAATCGCCAACTTCATATTTTTTAACGCCTTGCCCTCTTCTCTGGACCTCGCCGGTGCGCATACTGGGGGCCACTAGCCTGTCTAGGGTAAACCCCTGGACATCCTGCGGACGCCGGTCACAATGCGCCCTTCTTCCCGTCGCCCTCGCGACGCTTGGCGCATGAGGAATCCTATGACGCCCTGGTCTTCCCGTTTCCTCGCGAGCCTTCTGGCCCTGAGCTTCTTTCTGACGGCCTGCGGGGGCGACGACCCCAGCGCCCGGCAAGGGCGACGGAGCGGGCCCATCCCCGTGGTCGCGGAACCGGTCACCCTAGAGGCGGAGCGGCTCCGCCTCGAAGCCGTGGGGACCTCCCAGGCCCGGCGCTCCGTAGAGCTCTTTGCTGAGACCACCGGGGACGTGGCCAGGGTCTCCTTCTCTCCCGGGGACCTCGTCGAAGAAGGGGAGATCCTGGTGGCGCTGGAGGCGGAGGATGAACAGCTGGCCCTCGCCCTGGCCGAGGTGCAGGTGGCAGACGCCGAGCAGCTGCTCGAGCGCTACCGCCGCGCCAACGAGCGCGGGGAGCGCACGGTGCCGGAAACCACCGTCGACGCCACGAAGACGGCCCTCGCGGCCGCCCTTATTGCTCGCGATCGGGCCTCCGTGGCCCTCGAGAAGCGCCGGGTGCGGGCGCCCTTCGCCGGCTACGTGGGCTTCTCCGACTTAGACCCTGGCGATCGGGTGGATCTCAGCACCGCCGTCACCACCCTGGATGATCGCGCCACCCTACTCATCAACTTCGAGGTGCCCGAAGCCTATCTCGGCGCCATCGCCGTGGGAGAGGGGATCACGGTGGAAAGCTGGACCGCCCGCCCCCTGCGCGCCGAAGGCACCATCGTCGACCTAGGGGCTCGGGTCGACCCGCTGACCCGGGCCTTTCTCGCCCGAGCCGAGGTGGCCAACCGGGAAGATGCGCTGCGCCCGGGCATGAGCTTCCGCGTTTCCCTGAATCTCACGGGCGCGCGCTGGCCCGCGGTGCCGGAGCTCTCCCTCCAGTGGGGCGCCGATCGCCGCCACCATCGTTCAGCGCCAGGCGGAGCAGATTCTGGTGAAGGCAGACCTCACCCCCGGCGATCTCATCGTCACGGAAGGGGTCCAGTCCATGCGCCCCGGCGTGGCCGTGAAGCCCCTCGCCGCCGAAGCCCTGGCCAGCAATGCTCGCGCAGCGCTGAAGGACGAGGGCTAGGTCATGAGTGAAGCGGTGAACGATTTACCGGCCTTGGGGGTTCGGCGACCCTGGCTGGTGGTGGTCCTGAACCTGCTGGTGGTCATCGCCGGTCTGGCGGCCCTGCTGGCCGTGGAGGTGCGAGAGCTCCCGAACGTCGACCGCCCCATCGTCAGCGTTCGCGTGGAGTTCCCCGGCGCCTCCCCGGAAACCATGGACTCGGAAGTGACGAGCCTCGTGGAGGGGGCCGTGGCCCGGGTGTCCGGGGTGCTCGATATCAGCGCCTCCTCGGAGGAGAACAACGCCCGCATTCGCATTGAGTTCCGCCCTGGGGTGGACCTCGACCGGGCCGCCGCGGACGTCCGGGAAGCAGTGAGCCGAGTAACTCGCCAGCTTCCCGACGCCGTGGAGCAGCTCGCGGTCTTCAAGGCCGATGAAGACGCAGAGGAAATCGTCCGCGTGGCCGTCCGCTCAGATCGCTACGACGAAGCCACCCTCACGCGCATCGTCGAAAAGAACATCATCCCCGAGTTCATTGCCCTCGATGGCGTGGCGGACGTGCCCCTCTTTGGCAAGCGCCAGCGGGTGCTTCGCATCATTCTTGACCCCCTGCGCCTCACGGCCTTTGGGCTTACCGTGCCCGAGCTTCTCCCCGTGCTTCAGCAGGTGCCCCTGGACGTCCCCGCGGGGAGCTTTCGCGCTGGGGACCAGGAGCTGATCGTGCGCGCCGACGCTTCGGCCATCACGGAAAGAGATATCGCCAGCACGATCCTTCGCGATGACGTCCGCCTCGGGGACGTCGCCGAAGTCACCTTCGCCCCGGAGGACCCCACCTCCTTCGTGCGCTTAAACGGCGAGCAGGTCATCGGCCTTGGCATCGTGCGTCAGGCCGGCTCGAACACCATCGAAATCGCCAGCGGCATCGATCGCGCCATCGAACGCTTGAACGAACGCTTCGAGGACATCGAGTTCATCAAGATCTCCGACGAATCGACCTTCATCCGCGGCGCGGTTACGGAGGTGGTGAAAAGCCTGCTCCTGGCCGTAGCCGTGGTGATCCTGACCATTCGGGTCTTTTCCGGCTCCCTCGCCTTGACCCTAGTGCCCGCGCTGGCCATTCCCGTGGCCCTCCTGGGCACCCTGGCCTGCCTCTGGGCCCTCGGCTTCTCCATCAACATCCTGACCCTGCTGGCCCTCGTGCTGGCCACGGGTTTGATCGTGGATGACGCCATTGTGGTGCTCGAGAACGTGCAACGGCGCCGCCGCCAGGGCCTTGGTGCCTCGGCCGCCGCGGTGCTCGGCACGCGCCAGGTATTCTTCGCCGTCGTCGCCACCACCGCCGTACTGGTGGCTGTTTTCGTGCCCATCGCCTTCCTACCAGGCACGGCGGGGCGCCTCTTCCGAGAGTTCGGCTTTGTGCTCGCGGTATCCGTGGCCATCTCCTCCTTCGTGGCCCTCTCCCTGGTACCCGCCGCCATGGCGCGCCTGCCCTCCGCCGCACCCACCCCCGGGGCCATCATGACCCGGCTCAATCGCTTCGGGCGCAGCCTCGCGGCCTTCTACGAACGCACTGTCGCCCTCGTCCTACGGGCGCCCTGGGTGCTCTTTAGCGCCTGCCTCCTTGCTGCCGCCGGCGCCGCCCTGCTCTATCCCCAGCTCGATCGGGAGCTCCTCCCCTCGGAGGATCGGGGCCAGCTGAACGTCTTTGCCCGGGGGCCCGACGGTGTGGGTCTGCGCTATGCGGAACGGCAAGCGGACCGCATGGAGTCCGTGCTCCTGCCGCTGCTTGAGAAGGGCGAAGTGGCCCATCTCTACACCGTGGTGGGCCGCTTTGACCCGAACGTGGTGTTTATCAACGCCCCCCTCGTGCCCTGGGAGGAACGAAGCCGCAGCCAGCAGGCCATTGCGAAGGAAATCGCCCCGCCCCTCGGCACGCTCCCGGGCGCCAATGCTCGGGTGTTCTCGAGCAACAGCCTTAACCTCCGCGGCGCCTCCAGCGGTGGGGTCCGGGTGGCCCTCGTGGGCAATGAATACGAAACCATCTACGCCGCCGCGCGGCGCCTCGCGGCGGCCATCGACGACGCCGGCGGCCCCCTGTCCCAGCCACGCATTGGCTACCAGCCCACCCAGCCCCAGCTCTCCGTGCGCATCGACCGGCGGCGCGCCGCGGACCTCGGGGTGAACTTAAATGACCTGGCCCAGACGCTTCGGGCCACGGTGGACGGCTTCCGGGTCACGGATTTAAGCGTGGGTGATGAAGCGATCCCCATCTATCTGGAAGCGGGCGCCGGCGCGATTCAAGACCCCAGCGATCTGGTGAACCTCTATGTCCGCACGGACAGCGGCGGGCGCGTGCCCCTGACGGCCCTCGTGACGCTCGTGGAGGAAGGGGTAGCGGGGCAGCTCGACCGCCAGGCCCAGCGCCGGGCCATTCCCCTCTCCCTCAACGTGGCTCCCGGGGTCCCGCTCCAGGGCGCCCTCGATACGCTCCGCGCCCTGGCCGCTGACACCCTCGGGGACGAGGTCACCATGATTACCCTTGGGGAAGCGGCCACCCTCGAGGCCTCAAACCGAGAAACGCTCCTCACCTACGGCTTCGCCCTGCTCGTGGTGTTTCTAGTGCTGGTCGCGCAATTCGAAAGCCTGACGAGCGCGCTAGTGGTGATGACCATCGTGCCCTTCGGTCTCGCCGCGGCGATTTTTGCCCTTGCCCTGACGGGCACCTCCTTGAACATCTACTCCCAGGTGGGGTTAGTGATGCTGATTGGTCTGATCGCGAAAAATGGCATTCTCTTGGTGGAGTTCGCCGACCAGCGCCGGGATGCGGGGGCCAGCATTCGGGAAGCGATTATGGACAGCACGCGCATTCGGGCCCGCCCCGTGGCCATGACCCTCATTTCGACGGTGTTTGGGGCCCTGCCCCTGATCCTGGCCACGGGCCCCGGCGCCGAGGCTCGGACCGCCATCGGCTGGGTGGTCTTCGGCGGGCTGGGCCTCGCCACCTTCTTCACCCTGTACCTCACCCCCGTGGCCTACCTGGCCCTGGCGCGCTTCTCCAAGCCCCGAGCCAGCGCCGAGGCACGGCTAGGCGAGGAGCTGGCCCAGGCCTCTTCCATCGAAGACCTCGGGGAAGGGGTCGAGCCCGTCCGCATGCCCTAGCGCCCGCGGGGACTGGACGCTTCCGTCCCCGCCTGGGCTTTGGGATGATCGCGGCATGACCATTGCTTTCTCCTACCTCCGCCCGCGCCGCGCCCTTTCGCTCCTGTTAGCCCTGAGCCTGCTTGCCCCCGGGCTCCGAGCGGAGGAGGCAATCACCGTGTTTGCCGCGGCGTCCCTCCGGGAGGCCCTAGAACGGCAGGCCGCAGCGTACGCCGCCGAGGGCCATCGGGCCCCGCGGCTGGTCTTCGCAGCCAGCTCCACCCTAGCCCGCCAGCTCGCAGCAGGGGCCGAGGCCCAGCTGTTCCTCAGTGCCGATGAACGCTGGATGGAAAACCTCGGAGAAGCACGCCCCCTCCGCAGCGCGCCGCTCCTGGGCAATCGCCTCGCCCTGCTCGCTCGAAGGGGAACCCAGCCCCCCTGCGACGCGCCCGAACCCTGCCTCCGGGCGCTTCCGGGACGCCTCGGCGATGGCCGCCTGGCCCTGGGCGATCCTCAACACGTGCCCGCGGGGCGCTACGGGCAGGCCGCCCTGACTTACTACGGACTCCTGCCTACGCTTAAGGGACGACTCCTGCCGGCGGATAGCGTTCGCACGGCCCTCGCCTGGGTTGCCCGGGGCGAGGCACCCCTAGGCCTCGGCTACGCCAGCGACGCGCGCGTGCTTCCTGCGCTGGAGGCCCTCGCGATCCTCCCCGCCGAGGCCCACCCCCCCATTATCTATCCCCTGGGCCGGCTTCTGGATGCGCCCCAGCAAGGGGAAGCCCAGGCCTTCGAGGCCTTCCTCCGCAGCCCTCGCGCCCGGGCGGCCTGGGAAGCGGCGGGCTTCACCCCCCTAGCGAGCGCCCCCCAGTCATGATGGGAGAGGTGGAAATGCTTGCGACTCTGCTGTCCCTCAAGGTGGCCGCGGTGGCGGTGCTCGGAAGCCTCCCCTTCGCTCTGCTCGTGGCGACGCGCCTCGCCCGGGGCGGCCGGGGCACGCTCATCCTCGATGCGCTGGTGCACCTGCCTCTGGTGCTGCCCCCGGTGGTGGTGGGCTATTTACTTCTGATCACCCTGGGCACGCAGGCGCCCCTCGGCGGGTGGCTCAAGGAGATGCTGGGCCTGCGCCTCGTGTTTCACTGGACCGGCGCCGCGCTGGCCGCTGCCGTGGTGACCTTTCCCTTCCAGGTTCGCGCCCTGCGCCTGGCCCTCGAAGCCATCGATCCAGGGCTGCACCGGGCGGCGCAAAGCCTGGGCCTGTCCCCCTGGGCGCGCTTCCGCCGAGTAACCTTCCCCCTTGCCCTTCCGGGGCTCCTGGCCGGCGCCATTACGGCCTTCGCCGCGGCCCTGGGAGAATTCGGGGCAATCATGACCTTCGCGGCCAACATTCCTGGGGAAACGCAAACCCTGCCCCTGGCGATCTACAGCGCGCTGCAAACCCCCGGGGGCGAAACCGCCGCCGGGCGCCTGGTGGCCCTGGCCATCGCCCTGGCCCTCGCCGGGCTGCTACTCGGAGAGGGTGCCGCCCGGCACCTACGCACGCGCACCGGGCAAACCTTCGGGAGCCTTCGCTGATGCTGCGCTTTTCCCTAGCGCTCACAAAGGGCGACTTTGCGCTTCAGGCCGAGGCCCCTGAGCCTTGTCAACGCCTTGCGCTCATGGGCCCCTCCGGCGTAGGGAAAAGCACGCTTCTGTCGGCCCTCGCCGGCTTCGAAGGCCAGGCCCAGGGAACCGTGCACCTAGGGGACCAAACCCTCGCCGCGGGAAAGACGGGCCTGGCTCCGGAGTCGCGACGGCTGGGCATGGTGTTCCAGCGCCCCCTACTTTTTCCCCATCTTACCGCCGAGGAAAATCTGCGCTTTGCCCGCCCCCCGACGCCCCCACCGGTGACCTTCGAAGAGGTCGTGGCTCGCCTTGATCTCGGCCCCGTGCTGCCCCGGCGCGCCCACCAACTCTCCGGCGGCGAAGCCCAGCGGGTGGCCCTAGGGCGCGCCGTGCTGGCTGCGCCCTCCTGGCTGCTGCTCGACGAACCCTTTTCGAACCTGGACCCGGCCCGGCGCGAAGCCGCCCTTTGCCTCATTGATGAGGTCGTGGAACGCCAGGGCCTAACCCTCGTGCTGGCCACCCATCGCCTCGAGGAGGCGGTGAGCCTTTGCGATCACCTTGTGTCCCTCCGGGAGCAGAACGGCGTTAGCACGGGGACCGCCCAGCCCCTGGCGCAGGCCCTCGGCGGCTCGGGGGCACCGACCTTAGTTAGCGGATCGCTTCGGGAAGCAGGGGGCACGCTGGAGTTTTGCTATGGGGGACAGGCTCTGAGGGTCAAGGCCGCGCCCTTCCTCCGGGAGAAGGACCGCGCGGGCCCCGCGGCAGCGTTGATCGATCCGCAGGACGTGCATGCCCTCCCTGCCGGTGCGCCGGCGCCCCTGGGCTGCCCTCGCTTCGAGGGCCAGCGCCAAGGCGCAGACCAACTTCGCTACGGTGAGGACGTTTTCACCCTACCCGTTCCCCTGGGCCCCGGGGACGAATCCGTGGCCTTTACCCTCCTCGGAGCCACGGTGCTGCCACCGCGACGACGGGACGCCCTCGCGGTGGCGGAACGTTAAGCGGGGAACCGCTTCACGTAGCGAAGCAGCTCGCCGCTATAGCCAAAGCGATCGTAAACGGATCGGGCCCGCTCATTGTTCGCAAAGACGTGAAGGGTCATGGACCGGGCCCCCTCGGCCACCACCATGGCCTCGGCGCGCTCCAAAAGCGTCTTGCCGAGCCCCGTGCCATCGGCCCGAGGGTCAATGATGATCACCTCAAGATGCGCACTCGGCGCACCGCTCATAAATTCCGGCTGCAGCCGCACCAAGGTAAAACCCAACAGCCCCGTCCCATCTTCGGCAACGGTTACCCGGCACTGAGGCTCCTGGTCCTTGGCCCAAGCCTTCAGCGTTTTCCCATCGCCCTGGTAGGTGTCTTCCGGTGCGCGCCCGGGCGGCAAGGGAAAATCGGCCAGCCTCGGCAAAAGGGCCAACATGGCGTCGAGATCTTCCGCCCGCCCCGCGCGAATATTCAGATCACTCATGACTGCTCCCCCGTGTAGGGGACAGAGCATAGCGCACCAGGCCTAGGCCCCGAAGAGGCGCTGAAGGACCAGAGGGATCGCTTGGCTCCAGAAGCGACCATCGGGGGTAAGGAACCAGCAGGCCGTGAGCACGTTGAAGGTGGTGGCGAGCCAGAAAAAGCGGCGGAAACGGTCGTTCTTCGTCAGATGCCGAAGACGATCCTGAGCGATGAGCGCTCCGGGCCAACCCCCAAGGAAGGCGAGGGCATAAAGCAAACGGGGGTCGGCGCGCCAGGCGCCGCGGATGGCCCCGGCCTTATCCCAAAGGTAAATTCCATAGGTGATATGGCTGAACACCAGATAGGCCAGCACCAGAAAGGCAGGGACCACGGAGGCCCAAAAGCCCAGACCCAGGAGCGCCATAAAGGCCAGGGCCGCGGCCTGAGCTTGCAGCTGAAAAAAGCGACGCCAGAGCACGCGGCGAAGCGATTCCCGGGGGCGCACGGCCAGCGCGCAGGGCCGGCCCCGGGGGTCCGTGCCGCGCTCGAAGGTAAGGTCCATCCCCACGGGCAGCGCGCGACGGTCTGGGAACGCGCGCACATGCACAAATAGCGCGTCCTCTGGCGCACCGCCGGCAGGCTGGATGAAGCCGAAGCCCCGGCCATCATTCCAATGGGATAAAACGCCCCGCTCTCGCTTACCCACTTCCCCTCCCTAGGGCGCTGGCCGAAGCCAGCGCAGCATCCCCGCGCCCTGCGCGGGCGCGAGCGTATCCATGAGCCAGGGTAGAACTTCAGCGAAGGACTCCGCCAGGGTGTAGGGGGGATTCGCCACCAGCATGCCGCTACCGGTCATGCCGCGCCCGGGGTGATCGGGGGCGATGGAAAGCTCCAGCTTCAAAAGCGGCGCTGCCGTCGCCTCCAGCACGCCCTCCAGAAGCGCCTCCGTACGGGCCCGATCCACCACGGGATACCAAATGGCGAGCACCGCACCCGGAAGCTGGCGGCTTACTTGGCGCACCCGGCGGATCACCTCCTGGTCCTCCTCTCGCCGTTCATAGGCAGGGTCTAGAAGCCAAAGGGCTCGCTTGGTCGGGGCGCGCAGAATCGACAGCGCTCCGGCAAAGCCATCGGCCCTTTGCACGGTCACCCGGGGGTCCTTCCCCAGCGCCGCCTGAAGGGCAGGAAAGGCCTGGGGATGCTGCTCGAAAAGAAAGAGCCGGTCCTGTTCGCGCAGCCAGCGCTGCGCCCACCCGGGGGATCCCAGCAGGGCCCGTAAAGCGCCGCCCTTGTTACCGGGCAGGGCCTGCACGTCGTCGAGGAACGCCCGCACCGGCGCCGGCGCCTTCGACGAGGCCCGAAGCGCGGCGCCCACGCCCCCCTCAAATTCCCGAAGGCGCTGGGCAAGGGGGCTCGAGAGATCGTAGGCCCCTTCCCCGGCGTGGCTGTCCACGTAGGTGACCGGGGCGGGCTTTTTCGTCAGGTAGGCAAGCACCTCGCGCAACACGAGGTGCTTCAGCAGGTCTGCGTGATTCCCTGCGTGGTAGGCGTGCTGATAGCTCAGCATGAGCGGGGTTAGACGATGGTGGAACCGCCGTCCACCACCCAGTTCTGCCCCGTGGCATAGCTACCGGCCTTCGACGCCAGGAAGACCGCGACCCCGGCGAGCTCCTCGGGCTCCCCGATGCGCCGCAGGGGCACGGTGGCCGTGACCCGCTTTAGCGTCTCCGGGTTTTCCCACAGGGCCCGAGCGAAGTCCGTACGAATAAGGCCCGGGGCAATGGCGTTAACCCGAATGCCCTTGGGGCCGTATTCTGCGGATAGATTCCGCACCATCTGGAAGTCAGCGGCCTTGGAGATGTTGTAGGTCCCAATCACCGTGCTCGCGTGAAGCCCACCGATAGAGGAAACGATCATGATCGAGCCATCGCCCCGGGCTTCCATCTCCGGCAACACCATGTGGCAAAGCCAGTGATTCGACAGCACGTTGGAGTTCATGATTTTTTCGAAGGCCGCATCGGGAATATCCTTCGACGGCCCGTAGTAGGGGTTGACCGCCGCGTTGCAAACCAGGATGTCGATATTGCCCAGCTGCGCATGGGTTTCGTCGACGAGGTTCTGGAGGGCGGCCTTATCGCCGATGTGCGCGGGGATCACCACGGCACGGTTCGGCGCATCGGGGCCAAGGCCC
Organism: Gammaproteobacteria bacterium; assembly: GCA_009919975.1. GTDB lineage: Bacteria > Pseudomonadota > Gammaproteobacteria > Pseudomonadales > Azotimanducaceae > Salivita. Next base: position 2,171 of record RGAU01000020.1, on the reverse strand, counting down.
GCATTGATGCTATCCGCCACTTCCTGGCAGGCCTCGGCCTTCCGCGAGGAGATCACCACGTTGGCCCCGTGGGCCGCGAGGGCCTCAGCGATGGCCTTTCCAATCCCCTTCGAGGATCCGGTGATAATGGCGTTCTTTCCGGTCAGATCAAAGAGCGATGCAGCTGCGAGCGTCATGAGCGATTCCTTTTCAATGGTCGTGGGGCTTAGGCCGGCAGCCCAAGCTGCTGCTTGGCATAGGCCAGCATGAGTTTGTAATCCGCCTTGCCATTGCTGGCCCGGCTCAGGGTGTCGCGCACAAAAATGTGCTTGGGGGTTTTGTAGCCCGCGAGCTTGCCCCGAACGTGGCCTCTAAGGGCCTCCTGGTCGAAGCTTGCTCCGGCGCGCAGGGCGATCACCGCGGTGACCATCTGGCCCCATTTCTCGTCGGGCACGCCCACCACGAGGGCATCGTCGACGTCCCCATGTTCCTTGAGCACTTCTTCCACTTCCTCCGGATAGACCTTCTCCCCGGCGGTATTGATGCACACGCTGCCCCGGCCCAGCAGCGTGAGGCTACCGTCCGCCTCCTCCGGATCCTTGTAATACCCCTTGGGAATAGCGCCACCGCGCGCGATAAAGCCGGGCTCCGGTGCGCCCGGGGCCAGCTCCCGGAAATCTTCCGTAAACACCTTGCAGTGCTCCCCGAGCATGAACTTCGCCGTTTGCACCGTACCGTCCTTCGTCGTGTCGGAGCGCCCGAAGCCCACGGCCTCCGATGCCCCAAAGGAATCCGTCAGCACGAGATTTTCGTTGTACTTCAGAAGGCCCTGCTTGACCTCCATGGACCACATAACCCCAGAGCTGATCATGCTGACGAGGCTTGAGATGTCATAGCGTCCGGGATTCTCCTCGAGGGCCCGGAGCAGGGGCTTGGCGAAGGCGTCGCCGACGATGGCGAGGCCGTTGGCCTTCCAGCGGTCGATGGCCGCTAGGCACTCCTCGGCGTCAAAGCTGTGCCCCTCGAGGGTCAAAATGCTGCCCCCCTGAGCCAGGGTCCCCATGGCCGTAAATAACCCCGTGCCGTGCATCAGGGGGCAGCAGGGAATCATGCGCGATCCACCGCCCGCGGCCAGCACGTTAGCCACGTGGGCCTCGAGACTTTCCGGGGGCACCAGATTGGTGGCGGGGGTGGCCCCGGCCGCGCCGGCGTGCCAATGATCATCATGGCCCCACATCACGCCCTTGGGCATACCCGTGGTGCCCCCGGTGTAGAGGAACAGCAAATCGTCGCCGCTACGAGGAATGCCCAGGGGAGACCCATCACCGTTTTGCGCGAGGGCCTCATAGGACAGGGCGCCGTCGAGGACAACGTCCGTATCGTCGCTGACTTCGATAAAGCACTTCACCTTGGGCAGGCGAGCCTTCAGCGCCTCCACCTGGGGCGCAAACTCCCGGGCATAGAGCACGGCTTCCGCGTCGGAGTTGTCAAAGATGTAGTAGAGCTCTTCGTCGACGTAACGGTAGTTCACGTTGACGTGCACGAAGCGACCCTTAAAGCAGGCGGCCAGCATTTCCATGTAGGCCGGATGGTTGCGGCAGTAGAAGCCGACCTTGCTATCGGCCGTGAGCCCCGCGGCGCCCAGGGCCCGGGCCAGGCGATTACTGCGCGCCGTAAAGTCGCCCCAGCTGATGGCCCGTTCCCCATGAATCAGCGCCGGCGCATCCGCCGGCAGCGCTGCCCCCAGGGCGTCGTAGATATCTCCGTAGTTCCAACCGCCCGCAATGGCGACCATGCTTTCTCTCCCCTAACGCGTTAAAAGACGCTCCGGCTGCGGTCTTAGCCGCTTATGGCTCCGCCGTTTCCCGGCGATAGCTCCCGTAGCGTGGGTTATCAATACCTAACTGGCGCACCGCATCGGCGCGCAGATGCGCCAATAGGCCCGGAGATGCCAGGCCAAGGACGCCGCTCTGCAGCGCCGCCACGAGCTGCTCTTCTAAAGCCGCCCGCCCAAGACCGGGATCCGCTCCCAAGAGGGCGCCGAGGCGCGCTGTCGCAGCCGTGCTGTCATCCGCCGCCGTCAGCTCACGCTCGACGATAGCCAGCACGTTCACCGCAATACGCAAATTAAAGGCCGTGGCGCCGGTGAGCTGGCCCGCCACCTCCTGCTCTAGAAAGCCCCGCACCGCCGC
>RGAU01000190.1 GCA_009919975.1 Gammaproteobacteria bacterium | reverse complement strand
ATCGAAGCGCAGGCTGTTGTAGCCCAGGGCGCAGGTGCGGGGCGCGGCGAGGCGCCCTAGAAACTCCCGAAAAAAGGCCCGTTCCTCGAGCCCTCCGGCCACCCGTTGGGGAGAAAGGCCCGTAATGGCCACGGCCTCGGGCTCGGGCACCACGTCGTCCCCCACGGCTACGGTCCAGGCCTCGGGATCCGAGAGGGGCTCGAGGTTGGCATCCGTACGGACCCCAGCGCACTGCACGATGCGATGCCAGCGGGGATTGCGCCCCGTGGTCTCCAGGTCGTAGAAATAAAAGCTGTCCACCGTGCCCCGCCTCCCTCACAGCCCCGGAACCGGCGCCTTTTCCTCACCTTGCAATCCCCACACCCCGTTGGCAACCTTCCAAGGCCCCGCCCAGGAGACCGCCCCCGTGTCCGAAAGCCCCCATACCCCGAGCGAAAGCGACGGCGCCGCGTCGCTGTGGACGCGCCTTACGCTCTTTGCGGGGCCCCTCGCCGGGCTCCTAGGCGCCTGGGCCATGACCCAGGCGGGGTGGCCCGAGGAAGCCAGCTACGCGGTGCTCATCACCCTCTGGGTGGTGGTGTGGTGGGTCTTTGAGCCCATTCCCATCCCCGTGACCTCCCTTTTGCCCCTGGCGCTCATGCCGGCCTTTGGGGTCCTGCCCCAGGCGGAGGTGGCCCGGGCCTACGGCTCGCCCCTCATCCTGCTCCTTCTCGGAGGCTTCATCTTATCCACCGCCATGGCCCATTCCGGCGCCCACCGCCGGGTCGCCCTCACCATGGTGCAGGCCTTTGGGTCCCACAGCAGCCGGCGCCTCGTGCTGGGCTTTATGGCCGCGGCCGCCGTGCTGTCCATGTGGATCTCCAACACCGCCACCACGCTGATGCTGCTTCCCGTGGCCCTGGCTGTGCTTGAGCGCGCGCCCTCCCCGGCCCTCGCCACGCCCTTGCTCCTGGGTATCGCCTTCTCCGCCAGCGTTGGCGGGGTCGGCACGCCCATCGGCACACCGCCCAACCTGATTTTTATGCAGGTTTATGAGAACACCACGGGCACGGCCCTAAGCTTTCTCGACTGGATGGGCTGGGGTGTGCCCGTCGTCCTGGTGATGATTCCCGTATTGTGGCTGTGGCTTACGCGAAAGCTCGGTGCCCTGGGCCCCGTGACCGTGCCCAGCCCCGGCCCCTGGCGATCTGCGGAAGCCCGCGTGCTCGCCCTATTTGCCCTCACGGCCCTGGCCTGGATTACGCGCAGCGAACCCTTCGGGGGGTGGAGCGGCCTCCTGGGCATGCCCGGCGCCAGCGACGCCGGGGTGGCCTTCATTGCCATCGTGGCCCTTTTCCTTATTCCCGACGGCGCCGGCGGCAAGCTGTTGAATTGGAAGGTGGCGGAGCAGATTCCCTGGGGCATGCTCCTGCTCTTTGCGGGAGGCATCACCATCGCCCGAGGCTTCGAGGCCACGGGCATCAGCGAAGCCCTGGGCACCCAGCTTTCGGCGCTGGCCTCCTTCCCCCCGGTGATCACCATGGCGGTAATCTGTCTCGTAATCACCTTCCTCACGGAGATGACCAGCAATACGGCCACCACCACGCTCATGATGCCGATCCTAGCGGCCGCCGCCCTCGGGGCAGGCCTGCCGCCGGAGCTGCTCATGGTCCCCGCGGCCATGAGCGCCAGCTGCGCCTTCATGATGCCCGTGGCCACGGCCCCCAACGCCATCATGTTTGGCACCGGACGCTTCACCACGCGCACCATGGCCTCGGAGGGCGTGGTGCTGAATCTCCTTGGCGCCGCGGTGATCACTGCCGTGCTGATGCTGGTGCTCTAAAGAGGGGCGGCGCAGACCGCGCCTCCAGCCGGTTCCACCGCTGAGGCCATCAAGGCCTGTCGCTGCCCCGGATCCAGCGCCGCCATGGCGGCATAGAACGCCGGTAGGTCTCCCCCCGCCGCCGCCAGCGCCGCTTCAAAGGCCGGCACGGCCTGCTCATAGGTGCTGGTGGCAAGAAGCCGAGCCAGGGAGTGGGGCGGGGAAAAGTAGGCCTCGGCGCCCGGACCCAACGCCAAGACTTCGGCCCGGTGCCGCGCCGCCGCCCAAAGCGCCGCCTGCGCCGCCTCGCTTGGCCCAGGGCTCGCGCCTGCAAAGCGCTCCGCGAGGGCCGCCCGCAGGGCCGACACCACCCCGGCGAAGCACGCGCGCTGAGCCGACCTTGCCCCCTGCGCCTCCAAGGCTGCTCGCCCCTGCGCGACCACCCAGCGCTGCCGCCCCGCTCGCCCCACAGCGGTGGCAAAGGCTTCGTTAAAGGCCGCCTCCCCAGGCACGTAGAGCACGGAGTGGGCAAGCTCGTGGTAGAGGAGCTCGGCCAGGGCTGCGGAGTCTTCCCAGGGAAAGGTCGATAGCAGGGGGTCCGGCAGCCAGCCCAGGGTGGAATAGGCCCCGGCGCCCCCCAGGTACACATCGTGCCCCAGGGCGCGCAGGCGATCCCCTTCGGCCTGAGCCCCCTCCCGGGAGAAGTAGCCCCGGTAAGGCACGCAGCCAGCAATGGGGAAGCACCAGGTTTTCAGGGCAAAGGTGCCTGGGGACACGGAGAAGACGTTGAACACCACGGCCTCCCGATCCAGCGCTAGGTAACGCTGGTAGCGCTGGCCCACGGGCAGGGCGAGGGAGTCCTTGGCAAAGCGCAGAATGCGCTGGGCCTGGGCGAGGCCCTGCACCACCGCATCCGGCGTGGCTGCGTCGGCTTGCACCTCGGCGACGGGGCGACTCTTCGCCAGCAGGGCCCACTGGCCGGACACGGCCTGCCCATAGAAAGAGAAGGAGGCGCAGCCCCCCAGCCCCAGGTTTAGGCCCAGGCCTAAGACCAGCGCCAGGAGCGGGAGAGGCCAAAGACGTAATAGCACTTCTTCCTGCGATGGGATGTTGTCATGCGTGCTGCCCTGCGGGGTGTGGTCCTGGCCCTGTTTCTCGCCGTGAATACCATTGCCTGGGCAAGCCTAACCTTTCTGGCGGCCGCGCTGCGCCTTGTTCTGCCCCCGCGCTTCGGTGGCAAGGCTCTGCGGCGCGCGATGAACGGCATCATCGATGGCTGGGTGAGCGGCAATCGCCGCGTCTTTGGCTGGCTGAACCCCACCCCCATTTCCGTAAAAGGCCTGGAGGGGCTTGGTCGGGACCAGTGGGTCCTCGTGCTCGCCAACCACCAAAGCTGGACCGATATTCTCCTTTTGCAGAACACCCTGCGGCCCCACCTCCCGCCGCTAAAATTCTTCACCAAGCGCGAGCTGCTCTGGCTGCCCTTCCTGGGCCAGGCCATGTGGGCCCTCGATTTCCCCTTCATGCACCGCTATTCCCCGGCCTACCTCGAGCGCCACCCGGAGAAGCGGGGCAAGGACCTGGAAACCACGCGCCGGGCCTGCGCCCATTTTCGCCACACCCCCACGGCGGTGATCAACTTTGTGGAAGGCACGCGCTGGACGCCGGAGAAGCACGCCGCCCAAGCCAGCCCCTACCCCCGGCTCCTGAAGCCCCGGGCCGGGGGCACGGGCTTCGTGCTCAGCGCGCTAGGAGATCAGCTCGACCGCTATGTCGACGTTACCCTCTGCTACCACACGGCGCGCCCCAACTTCTGGCGCTATCTCTGCGGTCGCCTGGGTCCGGTCGACGTCATCATCGAGCAGGGCCCGCTCCCCGAAGCCCTGCGCGGCGGGGATTACGGCGAGGACCCGGCCTTTCGCGAGGCGGTCAAAACTTGGCTCGACGAGCGCTGGCAACGAAAGGCTGTCCTCTTGGAAAACGTGACGGGGGACCGAGCGCCGTGAAGCCCCTCTATGGCGCCCACTTCGGGCTTCCCGAAGCCCCCTTTTCCCTGGCGCCGGACCCGCGCTTCCTCTACCTGAGCCCGGGGCACGAAGAGGCCCTGGCCCATCTTCGCTGGGGCCTCGCCCAGGCCGGGGCCTTCGTGGTGCTCACGGGCGAGGTCGGCACGGGAAAAAGCACGGTGCTGGCTGCCCTCCTGGAAGACCTGCCCGAAAGCACCGCCGTGGCCTACGTCCTTAACCCCCGCGCCAGCGTGCCCGCGCTTCTGGGCAGCATCGCCCGGGACTTTCGCTTTACCCCGAGCGGAGCATCGGGCGAGACCCCGGATGCTCGCCCGGGAGAGGCGGAGGACCTCATGGAGCGCCTTTATGCGGGCCTCCTCACGCTGCACGGCCAGGGAAAGGAAGCCCTGCTGCTGATCGACGAGGCCCAGCTCCTGAGCCCCGAGGCCCTCGAACAGCTGCGCCTTCTCACCAATCTCGAGACCCGGGAGCGCAAGCTCCTACAAATCATCCTCGTCGGGCAGCCCGAACTGCGGGACACGCTCGCTCGGGCCGAGCTGCGCCAGCTGGCCCAGCGCATTACTGCTCGCTATCACCTTGAGGCGCTAGGGCCCGAGGTCCTGAAGGCCATGCTCTGCCATCGCCTCGCCGTGGCCGGCGCCCTCACCCAGCCCTTTAGCGCTGCGGCCTTCCGGGAGCTGCATCGACAGAGCGGAGGCATCCCCCGCATCGCCAACTTGATCGCCGATCGGGCGCTCCTGGCGAGCTACGGCGCCGGGCAGGCGGTCGTGGATGACGCCCAGGTGAAGGTGGCGGCGCGGGAGGTCCAGGGCAACGATAAGCATGCCCCACGCTCCCGGCGAGGCGTCGCCCTGGCGGCGCTGCTTCTGCTCAGCGCGGCGACGCTCCTGCTGGCGCTTGAGGCCCGGGAGGACCAGGAAGCCGCGGCGGCAACCATACGCCAAGCGAGGGAACTACCCCCCGCAGCCTTGC
>RGAU01000189.1 GCA_009919975.1 Gammaproteobacteria bacterium | reverse complement strand
CTCGAACCAGCGACCCGCTGATTAACAGTCAGCTGCTCTACCAACTGAGCTAAGGCGGAATTCCCGACGCAGGCGTCGAGAGGGGGCAAGTGTAGTGCCGCGGCGCGGATTTGCAAGGCCTTCGGGCTGATTCTTTGCGGCGGTGCTACCATGGTCCGCTTACCCAGGCAGTGAGGCACAGGCAGTGAAAAGCGGCGGCGCCTTCGAGCTCAAAAGCGATTACACCCCGGCGGGGGATCAGCCCGGCGCTATCGAGGCCATGGTCACGGGGCTGCGCCAGGGCCTGGCCCACCAGACCCTGCTCGGGGTCACGGGCTCGGGGAAGACCTTCAGCATCGCGAACGTGGTGGCCGAGGTGAATCGTCCGACGCTGGTCATGGCGCCAAATAAGACCCTGGCGGCCCAGCTCTATGGGGAGTTCAAGGCGTTCTTTCCGAACAATGCGGTGGAGTATTTCGTTTCCTACTACGACTACTACCAGCCTGAGGCCTACGTGCCGGCCTCGGACACCTATATTGAAAAAGACTCTTCGATTAACGATCACATTGAGCAGATGCGCCTCTCGGCCACTAAGGCCCTCCTCGAGCGGCGGGATGTGCTCCTCGTGGCCTCCGTATCTTCCATCTATGGTCTCGGGGATCCGGCTTCCTACCTGAAAATGGTGCTTCATCTCGATCGCGGGGATCGCCTGGAGCAGCGCTCCCTGCTTCGGCGTCTTGCTGATATGCAGTACACCCGAAACGATATCGACTTTGCCCGGGGCACCTATCGGGTGCGCGGGGACGTGATTGATATCCATCCGGCGGAAAGCGACCGGGAAGGGCTCCGGGTGGAGCTCTTCGACGATGAAATTGAGAGCCTGGCCCTCTTTGACCCCCTTACGGGGGAGGTGCTTCGTAAGGTGCCGCGCTACACCGTCTTCCCCAAGTCCCATTACGTGACGCCCCGGGAGCGCATCCTGTCCGTGCTCGACGACATCAAGGATGAGCTTCGGGATCGCCTTGAGTGGTATCGGGAGAAGGGTCGACTCCTCGAAGCGCAGCGCTTGGAGCAGCGCACCCAGTTTGATCTCGAGATGATTGCGGAGCTGGGTTACTGCAACGGCATTGAAAACTACTCGCGCTACCTGTCCGGGCGGGCTACGGGGGAGCCGCCGCCGACGCTCTTCGACTACCTTCCTGCCGATGCGCTCCTGGTGATCGATGAATCCCACGTGACCGTGCCCCAGGTGGGGGCCATGTTTAAGGGGGATCGATCCCGGAAGGAAACGCTCGTGGACTACGGCTTCCGCCTACCCTCGGCGCTCGATAATCGGCCCCTCCGCTTTGAGGAATGGGAGGCCATGTGTCCCCAGACCATTTTTGTTTCGGCTACTCCCTCGAAGTATGAGGCGGAGCACCAGGGGCAGGTGGTGGAGCAGGTGGTGCGGCCCACGGGGCTTGTGGACCCCGTATGCGAGGTGCGACCAGCGATCTCCCAGGTCGATGACGTGCTTGGGGAACTCAAGGCCACCATCGAGCGCGGCGATCGCGCCCTGGTCACCACGCTGACCAAGCGCATGGCTGAGGATCTCACGGAGTACCTGGGGGAGCATGGGCTGAAGGTGCGCTACCTTCACTCCGATATTGATACGGTGGAACGGGTGGAGATCATCCGCGATCTTCGGGCCGGGGTGTTCGATGTGCTGGTGGGCATCAACCTCCTCCGGGAGGGGCTTGATATGCCTGAGGTGGCCTTGGTGGCCATCCTTGATGCAGACAAGGAGGGGTTCCTTCGAGCCGAGCGTTCCCTTATCCAGACCATTGGCCGGGCGGCGCGGAACGTCAACGGCCGGGCCGTGCTTTACGCTGACAAGATCACCGATTCCATGAAGAAGGCCTTAGACGAGACGGAGCGGCGCCGGGCGAAGCAGATGGCCTTCAACGAGGCCCACGGCATTACGCCCCAGACGATCCGCAAGGCCATTTCGGACGTGATGGAGGGGGCGCGGGAAGAGAAGGGCGAGCCCAAGAAGGGCGGCAAGAAGGGGCGCGGCACGGAGCGCAGCGCCTATGGCCGAGCCAAGCCCATCCCCGCGGCCCCGGAGGACACGGGAAAGGCCATCGCCGCCTTGGAGAAGCGCATGCTCGAACATGCGAAGAACCTCGAGTTCGAGGAAGCCGCCGCGCTCCGGGACGAGGTGCTGGCACTGAAGGAGCAGCTGCTTCTTGCAGGCTAGTTTCTAGCTGGGGGTTCGCCTATACTTCGCCGCCCGCGTCGTAAGACCGGGACGCTAGGCGCGTAGCTCAGTTGGTTAGAGCACCACCTTGACATGGTGGGGGTCGTTGGTTCGAATCCAATCGCGCCTACCAATTCTGCCCGAGGCCATGAGCGTCGGGCACGAGCGCCTCCCGCGGCGCCCTCTAGGAAGGGGGTGCGCCTGGGAGCTTTTATTGTGGCTTGGAGATTAAGCGATCAAAAAAGGCAGTCAGGGGTCTAAGCGCCTCACCATCAACGAAGCCATTGAAGCGACGGAAGTCCGGCTTATCGATTCCACCGGCGAGCAGCTCGGCATTGTCCCGCGGGATGAAGCCCTAGCGATTGCCCAAAATCGCGGCCTCGATTTGGTTTTGATGGCTGCCGAAGCCACACCGCCGGTCTGCCGGATTCTCGATTACGGGAAGATGGTCTTCGAGGCGAAGAAAGAAAAGAATCTGCAGAAGAAGCGTCAGAAGCAAACGCAGATTAAGGAAATGAAATTCCGCCCGGGCACGGAAGAGGCGGATTACCAGGTCAAGCTTCGAAACCTTGTGCGCTTCCTCGAAGACGGGGACAAGGCGAAGGTCACGCTCCGGTTCCGGGGCCGGGAGCTTCTGCACCAGGACCTGGGCATGGATTTGCTCAACCGCGTCCGCGAGGATCTCGCCGAGCTGGGCGTGGTGGAGTTCGAGCCGAAGATGGAAGGGCGGCAGATGACCATGGTCATTGCGCCCCGGTCTCGAAAGAAGAATTAAGCCCCACGGGGCTTAGGGCGCTTCGGCGCCGCCGGGTGTTGCTTCGGGTCACCGCTTCCGGACAACCCCAAAACATCGCCCAATAGGGCATCTGGCGCTTAGCGCCTAGGCAAAAAATGCGGAGCACAACATGCCGAAAATTAAGAGCAACAAGGGCGCCCTTAAGCGCTTCAAGAAGCGGGGCGACGGCTTTAAGCGCCGGACCGCCAACCGCAACCACATCCTGACCAAGAAAAGCACCAAGCGTAAGCGTCATCTGCGGGGTATGGAGGCCGTTCACGAGGCCGACGTGCAGCTGATCAAGCGCATGCTGCCCCAGCACCGTCGCTAAGGAGACTAGACCATGGCACGCGTAAAGCGCAGCGTCGTCTCTCGGGCACGGCGTAACAAGATTCTGAAGGCTGCAAAGGGCTACTACGGTGCCCGGAGCCGCAATATCCGCACCGCTATGCAGGCGGTCACCAAGGCCGGGCAATATGCTTACCGGGACCGTCGCCAGAAGAAGCGTCATTTCCGGGCGCTCTGGATCCAGCGTATCAACGCTGGGGCACGGAACCACGGCATGTCCTACAGCCGACTCATGAACGGCCTTCACAAGGCCAACGTGGAAGTCGACCGTAAGGTGCTCGCCGATCTCGCGGTGAACCAGCAAGCGGCCTTCACCAAGCTCGTGGAAACCGCTAAGGCTGCCCTCGCGGCGTAATTCGCCCGGGCGTAGAACGGCACCGAGAGCCAGGCTGTTAAGGATTCAAGGCATGAATGAGTTGGCCGCAGTGCGGGATGAAGCCCTGGGCAAGGTGGGAGAGGCCGGGGATCTGGCGACCCTCGAGAGTCTTCGCATCGCCTATCTGGGGAAGAAGGGCGCGCTTACGGACGTGCTGAAGTCCCTGGGGAAGCTGCCTCCAGAGGAACGGCCCGCGGCGGGGGCCGCCGTGAACGCCGCTAAGGAAGAGGTGCAGGCCGCGCTCGAGGCCCGGCGCGAGGCCTTGCAGGGGGCGGCCCTGGAAGCCCAGCTGGCGGCGGAGGCGGTGGATATCACCCTGCCCGGGCGTCAGAGCCATCGGGGTGGGCGTCACCCCCATGCGGTCACCATGGCGCGCATTGTCGAGATTTTCCGCCAGGCGGGCTATGCCGTGGCCTCCGGCCCCGAGGTGGAGTCGGATTACTACAACTTTGAGGCTTTGAATATTCCGGCGCACCATCCGGCCCGGGCCATGCATGACACCTTCTATCTGGAAGGGCGGGAGGAGCAGGCTGCCGGCGATCCGCGCTGGCCCCGGCTCCTGCGCACCCATACCTCCCCGGTGCAGGCGCGCATCATGGAGAACACCCAGCCGCCGATTCGTATCATCTGCCCGGGCAAGGTTTACCGGGTGGATTCGGATGTGACCCACACCCCCATGTTCCACCAGGTGGAAGGTTTGGTGGTGGGGGAGGGCATCAGCATGGCGCATCTGAAGGGCACGGTGATCGAATTTCTTCGGGTGTTCTTCAACGCCGACGATTTGGCCGTGCGCTTCCGGCCCAGCTACTTCCCCTTCACCGAGCCCTCGGCGGAGGTGGACGTGGAGTGCGTGCATTGCCGGGGTGAGGGGTGCCGGGTCTGTTCTCACACGGGATGGCTTGAGGTCATGGGCTGCGGCGTTGTGCATCCGAACGTGCTGGAGATGAGCGGTATCGACTCGGAGCGCTTCTCGGGCTTTGCCTTCGGCTTCGGCCCCGATCGCCTCTCCATGCTTTATTACGGCGTCGACGATCTTCGTCTCTTTTACGAGAACGATCTCCGCTTCCTCGCGCAGTTCGCCTAGGGATCAAGGGAAAGGATACGCAGTATGAA
>RGAU01000188.1 GCA_009919975.1 Gammaproteobacteria bacterium | reverse complement strand
GAGGAGGCTTTCATGCCACGGCTCAAGCAAGCAGGGCGGGAGATGGGGAATCCCTATGCGAATCAAATTTTCGATCTGCTCTTCGGCGATCGGGATCCCCTAACGGCGCCGGGAACGGCCACGGGCACGCCGGGAAACTGGTGGACCGTCTTCAATATCGTCCCCGACGCCTTTGCCCATACCACGGACGGCTTTCGCTTTTACCGGGATCCGAAGCGGGTCATCGATCCCAAGCTGCGGGAGCTTGGGCAGCTCCGGGCGGGCTACCTCGTGGGCTCGCAGTTTGTGTATTCCCAGCACTGTAAGGCGGCCCGGGAGGTGGGGCTGACGGAGGCGCAGATCCAGGGGTGCCGGCACTGGTCCGTTGCCGACTGCTACAGTCCCGTGGAACGGGCCGCGCTGCTGGTGCTCGAGCGGGGCCGGGTGGACGATGGGGTGTTTGCGGCCCTTAAGGCCCATCTTTCCGACGAGGAAATCCTCGAATTCACCTACATCACCTGTACCTACATGATGCACGCGATCATGAGCCGAGCCCTGCGCCTTGAGTACGATGATGTAGAGGATCCGGTGGTGGAGATCGCCGCCCCGGGGGATGGGGCTCAGGACGTGATGTCCATGGTGGATACGGACTAAAGGGTCAGGGTGAGGGTGGCCCGGAGTTGGCGGGGCTCGAAGCGCTTGAAGTGAAGATCTTCGATCCCTTCCTCCGGCTCGCCGGGAAGGCGCGAGGCGTAGAAGTAGTCGATGTCGTGATCCTCGGCATCCAGGGCGTTGAGCACATCCAGCTGGGCTCGGAGCCGAGGCCAGCGCCAGCCCAACGCGAGATTCAGCAGCGTTGAGCCTCGGGATTTCGCCGTGTTGTCTTCCGCAAGGGGATAGGCGCCGAGGTGACGAAGGCGCAGGGTGGCGAAGGGGCCTTGGCTCGGCGCGTAGCTGAGCGTACTGCTGGCGACGAAGGGCACGGCCCCGGGAATGCGATTGCCCTCCGGCGCGTCACCTTGGAAGCGACCGTGGGTCCAGGAGAGGTCTGCCTCGAGGCGCCAGGCCGGCGTCAGCTGCCAAAAGTTATTGAATTCCACTCCCCAGCGTTCGCTGCCCCGGGTGGCCTCGGTGTTGCCCGCGTCCCCCACAAACAGCAGCTCGGAATCCAGGTCCAGCTGCCACAGCGCCAGCGCGCTGTTAACGCCAGGGCGGGGGCTCCACTTGACCCCCAGTTCGCCGCCGGTGCTGGGCACGAGGGGGTCCACGGGGTCAGCGGCGTTGCCGCTTTGAGGATCGATGCGGAGGGTCACGCCCCGGGCGTCGTTCGAATGAAAGCCGCGGCCAATGCTGAGGTATGCCTCTAAGGTTTCGCTTGGAGAAAAGATCAGGCTTGCCTTCGGGCTCAGCTGGCTTTCCCGCGCTCCGCCGCTGTTAAGGCGGTCCGCGGCCCGCACGGAGAAGTCGTAATGATCCGCTCTAAGCCCAAAAACGCTGCGCCACCGGGGGGAGAGGGAGAGGGCTCCCTCATAAAAAAGGGCGACGCTGGTTTGGTCGACGGCGTCGTCGCGGAAGCCTTCCTGGCGCTGGCGGGCCACCGTTCGGTAGAGGCCCACGTTGTCGATGACGTCACTACGCACCTCGATGCCGAGTCGTTGGGTGAGGGGTTGGTCTTCGCCCCAGCTAAAGGTGCCCTGGCCCCCCGCCATGCGCCGATCATCGAGCTGTTCGAACTGATCGCCGCGCGCCGGATCGTCGAGGCCGTAGGTGAAGTTTGACCACAGACGAAGGCGGTAATCGATCACATAGGCTTCCGCGGTCCACACCCCGAGCGCTGTCCGTAGGGTTCCATCAACGCCTAGGCTAAAGCGATGGGAGCGTCCTCCCAGGGCAGGATCGAGGGCGCCTAGGGGGTGAAGCACCCCTTCAGCCACGGCTCGGGCGGGGATTTGATCGGCGCTGTGCCAGCGGCTTTGATAGCCCCGGGCGTGAAGGCGCCAGCGGCCCGCCTCCGTTTCCCTCGTCAGGGCAAGCTGTCCGTTCAGCTTCTCGAGGTTCTCTTCAACATCCCGCCAGGGACCGTCGTAGCGCACGGCCTCAAGCGCGCCGGTCAGTACCGATTCCTGCGCCCGGCTGGCCATGGCGAGGAGTCGCTCATAGCCGTTGCTACCCGCGCTGACGCTGACCGTCGGCGCCTCAACGCGCCTGCGCGTTTCAAAGTGCACGCCGCCGGCGGAAGAAAAGTCGCCCAGCTCGGCGTGGTAGGGGCCCTTCACGAAGCGCAGCTGGTCGATCATTTCCGGGATGAGAAAGTTAATGTCCGTGTAGCCCTGACCATGGCCGTGGCTACGAAGATTGACCGGCATGCCGTCCACCCAGGTGGCGAAGTCCGTGCCGTGATCGAGGTTAAACCCGCGGAGAAATAGCTGATTCGATTTTCCGGCGCCGCTGTGCTGGGTGACCACCACGCCGGGGATGGCCTCCAGTACATCGCCAGGGCGCAGGAGGGGCCGTAGGGCGAGATCCTCTGCGCCGACCACCCCTTCTGAGGCGGAACGGGCGAGGCCGAGGAGCGGCGTTTTCCGACCTTCGACGACGACTTCCTCCAATGCGTGGGGGGCCGCCATGGTAGGGAGGCTAAGGCTCGCGAGCAGCAAGGCGTGTAGAGCTTGGCGCATGGGCGATCGCTTCATCGTGGCTAGGAGACGTAAGCGCTGTTAGCTTAATAGACACGAGCACACCATGCTGATGAAAAAAGGGGAAAAAATATGGCCGCTTACGATCCCACGAAGGACCCAAGGCTTGATCCGCGGGTGGTGCCCTTTCTTCAGCTGTTGGAGGGCATGGGGGGCAATCTCGGGGGCGACATCGCTGATCGAGACAGCTACGTTGCGGAGGCCAATACGCCGGAGGCCCTGGCCGCTTCGGAGGCCTTTGCGGGCATGGATGACCTGGCCGCGGTCCCCGCGGAGGGGCTGCGCTCGGAGGTTCTCGAGTTCACCTCGAGCCCCGATGGCAACACCATCAAGATGAACTACATCCGCCCCGAAACGGACGCGGTGCTGCCCTGCGTTTACTACATCCACGGGGGGGGCATGATGATGGGGTCGGCTTTCTATGGGCACTACAAGACCTGGGGCCGGCTCCTCGCGAAGCAGGGCTTCGCCGTACTGATGGTCGACTTCCGCAACTGCCTCACGCCGTCCTCGGCGCCGGAGATCGTGCCGTTCCCCGGGGGCTTGAACGATTGCGTAGCGGGCTTTCATTGGGCGCGGGAGCACGCGGCGGCTTTGAGGCTGGACGGAGAGCGAATCCTTATTGCCGGGGAAAGCGGCGGTGGAAACCTGGCCATTGCCACCACCATGAAGTTGCTTCAGGACGGCCATGGGGATGCCCTTCATGGCCTCTATGCCCTTTGCCCCTACATCGCCGGGCGCTGGCCCCAGGCGCAGTATCCGTCATCGTCGGAGAACGATGGCATTTTCATCACGGTGGGCAACAACCGGGGCGCCATGGCCTACGGCATAGAAGCCCTCGAGGCGGGAAACCCCCTGGCGTGGCCTGGTCTTGCCACGGAAGAGGACGTCGCGGCCTTTCCCCCCACTATGGTTATCGTGAACGAATGCGATCCACTGCGGGACGAAGGCCTTGCCTTCTACCGCCTCTTGCTCCGCGCGGGAGTGAAGGCTCAGTGCCGGCAGGTGATGGGCACGGCCCACGGCGGGGATTTGATGGTGAGCCTGCATGCCGATATCAGTCGCACCACGGCCCGGGATTTGGCCGGGTGGCATGAAGAGTGCGGGCTGGGGCGCTAAGCTTCACCGCACGACACGCGGGCCGTTCTTCAAAAGTTGCGAGGAAAGTCATGATCAAGCATGGGTTGCACAGCGTGATGCTGGCAGTGCTTCTGGCCCTGGGGGCGAGCGCCGCGGCGGCGGAAGGCTGGGAGGAGGGGGTGCACTACTTCCGCCTAGCGGAGCCTCAGGCCGTGGAAGACCCCAGCAAGATCGAGGTGAAGGAATACTTCTGGTACGGCTGTGGCCACTGCTATCACTTCGAGCCCTTGGTGAAGGCCTGGAAGGCAACGCTCCCAGAGGACGTCGCCTTCGTTCAAACCCCCGCGGTGTGGAACCGCATGATGCAGCTGCACGCCCACCTCTTCTACGCCGCCGAGGCCCTGGGCGTACTTTCCGTACTGCACGATCCCTTCTTCCATGCGCTCCAGGAGGAGCGGAACCCCCTAACGGACCCGACGGAAATCGTGAAGCGCTTTAAGGATGCCGGGGCCCCGGAGGCGGAGATCATGGCCGCCATCGAAAGCCCGGAGGTGACGGCGAAGGTGCGGGCCGCTGCGATGACCATGCAAGCGGCAGAGCTCCAGGGGGTGCCGGGGCTCGTGGTAGCCGGAAAGTTCCGCATTGGCGCGGCGGAGGCGGGCTCCCAGGAAGCCATGCTGGAAATCGCCGATTTTCTGATTGAGCAGGAGCGGGCGGCCTCGGGGGGCGCTGAGTAAAAAAGGAGATAGGCGCCATGCACAAAGGTCTTGGAAAGGGGCTGCGAGGCGTTGTGCTCGCTGTGGGATTGGCGGGGCTCCTGGGCTGCACGGCGGAGCCGCGAGCAAAAGCGGAGCCCGCGGCCTCCGCTTCACCCTGGCGCGTCGAGGTGCGTTTTAGCAAGGCCTTAAGCGAGGCCCCTCAGGATGGGCGCCTCCTGCTCATGCTGTCGACGAAGACGGAGGGGGAGCCGCGCTTTCACGTCAATAACAATGCCGATACGCAGCTTATTTTTGGGCAAAACGTTGAGGATTGGGGCCCGGAGACCGGGGTGGTCTTCGATGGCGATGAAGCGAGCTTTCCCCTGCCGTCCCTCGCTGCGGTCCC
>RGAU01000187.1 GCA_009919975.1 Gammaproteobacteria bacterium | reverse complement strand
CTAAACCCTGCCGAGCGCAGCCAAACGCTCACCAGCCTCGCCTCCGGGCGCCTGGCCCGCTGGCACGTCGGGGACGGCAGCTACGTCAGCCAGGGCGACCCCATCGTCGACATTGTGGACATCGATCCCCAGCTCGTGGAGCGCCTGACGGCGGAGCAGCGCGCGGTGCAAGCGGCCTTCGAGGCAGCGCAGGAAGCCACGCGCACGGCGCGCCTGAATTTAGAGCGGCAGCGGCGCTTGCTGGAGCAGGGGCTCACCTCCCAAGTCGCCTTCGAACGGGCGCAAATCCTGGTTAACGAATTGAGCGCCAAGGAAAGCGAAGCGGAGGCCTCCTTAAATCAGGCGCGGGTGGCGGTCACCCGGCAAACCACGCAGCAGGTGGTCGCCCCCCGGGATGGCACCATCCTCGGCATTAGGGCCGGAGACATGGGTACCCTGGTCCGCGCCGGGGACGTCATCGCCGAGTTCGTTCCCAAGGTCTCAAACCCCGCGATTGAGCTCTACATCTCGGGACTCGATGCCTCCCTCGTCACCCCCGGGCGCAAGGCGCGGGTGATGTTCGAGGGCTGGCCCGCGGTGCAGTTTGGAGGCTGGCCCGAAGTGGCCGTAGGCACCTTCGGCGCCGTAGTGAGCACGGTGGATCCGGTGGTCTCCCCCAATGGCCGCTTCCGCGTGCTCTTGGTCGCCGATCCCGACGATGCGCCCTGGCCCTCCAACGCCTACCTGCGCTTCGGAGCGCAAGCCCGGGGTTGGATCCTGCTCGACACGGTGTCCGTGGGCTATGAGCTTTGGAGACGGCTGAACGGCTTCCCCCCGGAAAACAGTGCCGGAGCGACGCCCGGTGCCTAAGCGCTCGACGCTGCTGCGGTGCCTCACGGTGCTGGGGCTCGCCCTTGGGATGAGTGCCGCGGCCAATTCGGGAGCCGCGCCGAGCGCAGCTGCCAAGGGCGCCAGGGTGCTCACCGCCGAGGCCGTGCTCGCGGCTTCTGCCCGCGCGGTCCCGACGATTCTCGAGGCTCGATCCCAGCGGGAGGCCGTGGTGGCCCGCCGTCTCGCCGCCGAAGGGGGCTTCGACCGCACGCTCTCCCAGGGCACGCGGCAATGGGTACTCGGGGACTACGACGGCTTCGACGCCGATCTCAAGCTGACCCAGCCCCTCGCCACTTTGGGTGGCGATCTCACGGCGGCCTACCGCATCAGCGACGGCAGCTTCCCCCGCTACGAAACGGAGCGCCAAACCCTCGGCGGTGGGGAACTGAGCCTAGGCCTCACCATTCCCCTACTGCAGGATCGCACCCTAGATGACCGGCGCTTCGCGCGGCGGGACGCCACCCTGGCCATTGCCGAGGCTGACGCCTCCCTGTTTCAAACCCAGCTTGACGTGCAGCACGATGCCCTCATCGCCTACTGGCGCTGGGTCGCCGCGGGGCGAAAGCTCACCATCTTCGAAAAGCTCCTCGCCATCGCCGAGGAGCGCGACCGGGCCTTTCGGGCCCAGTCCGCGGTCGGGGATATCGCGGAAATCGCCGTGGTGGAAAACCAGCAAAACCTCCTGAAGCGACGCCAGCTGGCCCGCCGGGCAGCCCGGGATTTCACCCTGGCAGCCACGGATTTGAGCTTCTTCCTACGAGACGACAAGGGAGCCATGCAGCCCGTGGAGGCGGCCGCCCTCCCCCCGGCTTTTCCTCCCATCGAAGGAACGGAGGCGAAGCTCCCGCCAGCGCGCCTTGCCGCCATCATCGAGGCGACGCCCACGCTCCAGGCCCTGGCGCAGAAGGCCCAGCGCCTGCGTCTGAAGCGAAACCTCGCCCAGAACGATCTGCGTCCGGAGCTCGATTTTTCCCTGAAGCTGGCGAAGGATCTGGGGCAGGGGCCTCGAACCTTAAATGGCAACGACGTGATCACGGGCTTCGAATTCTCCCTTCCCCTGCAGCGACGCAAGGCCCGGGGCGCCCAGGAAGAAGCAGAAGCGGCGCTGCAGGCCGTCACCTTTCGGCAAGCCCGGGAAACGGATGGACTCCGCCTAGCAATCCTTCGTCTTCAGGAAACGGTCGCCGCCGCGGCGGACTTTGCGGCCCTCGCCGATCAGGAGGCGGACGCTGCGGAAACCCTCGAGGCCGCGGAATGGGTGAAGTTTCGCGAAGGCGCCAGCAGCTTTTTTATCTTAAATGCTCGGGAAGAAAACACCGCCGATGCCAGAGTACGAGCCCTCGATGCCCAGCTGGCCTTTCAGCAGGCCGTAGCGGACTTCGCCTTGGTCACGGCGGATCGGGGCCGCCTGGGCCTTACTTCCCCAGCCCCACCGGAGGCGCCCTAAGCCATGCCCCTACTCAGCGACGAAGCCCGCAGCGCAGCCCTGGCGGAGCTACCCGCCTGGACCCTCGAAGGCGACGGCACGGTGATCCGCCGGCGCTTTACCTTCCCGGACTTCCCCAGCGCCATGGCCGCCATGGTCCGCGTGGCCTTTGAGGCGGAAGCCCTCGGCCATCACCCGGACTGGGCGAACAGCTACAACCGCCTGGAGGTGCGCCTCACCACCCATGACGCCGGGGGCCTCACGGAGAAGGACCTTGCCCTGGCTAAGGTCTTCGAGGCGCTCTGCGCCCCCTAGGGGCGTATACTGGCCCTTCGTATTCAGGGAGGTGTCATGAGCTTTCAACCCGTTACCGCTTGCGTCCTTTTGATCGGCAATGAGCTCCTTTCCGGTCGAACGCAGGATGCGAACCTTGCGCACCTGGCCACGACGCTTAACGAGGTGGGGGTTTCCGTGCGCGAAGCCCGGGTCATCCCCGATGATCCCAAGGTCATCATCGAGACCTTAAATAGCGTACGGGCACGCTTTGACTACGTGTTTACCACCGGGGGCATCGGCCCCACCCACGACGACATCACCGCGGAATGTGTCGCCGAGGCCTTTGCCGTACCCCTAGTGATGAATGAGGAGATCGCCGAGACCATTCGCGGCTACGCCAAGGTCCGAGGCATGAGCGATACGGTGCTCGCCGCCAGCTTGCGCATGGCGCGCGTGCCCGAGGGGGCGCGGCTCTTGCCCACGGACGTCGGCGCCCCGGGCTTTGCCATCGACAACGTTCACGTGATGGCGGGCATCCCCGCGGTGATGCAGTCCATGATCAGCAAGCTCGCCCCTACTCTGAAAGGGGCCCGCCCGGTGCGGAGCCGCAGCGTCGGTGCCTACCTCGGGGAGAGCACCATTGCCGATGCGCTAACGGCGCTACAGAACCGCTTCAACGACGTCGATCTCGGCTCCTACCCCTTCAACGATGAGGGCCGCTACGGCACCACCCTCGTGGCCCGGGGTACGGATGAAGCGCGGCTGGATGCGGTGCTCGAGGCGCTTCGCCAGCTCATCATCGACCACGGGGCTGAGCCCCTGGCGCGAAGCTAGCGATCCTCGAAGGCCGGCAAGCCGTCGAGGCTTCGCCGGTTGTTCTTCTTCCGGTAGGCCGCCAGGCCCTCGGGGCCCCGCTTCTCCGCCCAGCGATCCAGCACGTCCCGCTCCTCGAGCAGCGCCATCTTCGGTACCGAGTAGCCGCAGGAATCGTTGATGCGGGAGATCTTCAAGGTCATGACGGCCCGAGCCCCGGGGCCCGGGGTGATGGCGAGCCGGGCGATATCCTCGTCGAAAGCCGCCGTCCCCACCTGCGTCGCCGTGCCCTTGCCATAGAGCCGGAGAATGCGCGGCGGCCCTTCGAAGGCGCAGAACATGATGGTCATGCGCCCATTTTCCCCGAGGTGCGCCAGGGTTTCCGCGCCGCTGCCGGTGTAATCGAGGTAGGCCACGGTCAGGGGGTCCAGGACGCGAAAGCTATCGAGCCCCTTGGGGGAGAGGTTCACGTGTCCCTCGGCGGAGAGGGGCGCCGTCGCCACGAAGAACAGGGGCTGCTTTTCAATCCAGCGCGCAAGCTCCGGGGTCAGCTCGGGAATGCTTTTGGCCATGGGTCCTCCGCAGGGGACGATGGGGAACGATTGGGCTACTCTGGCCCTCCTGTCTTGGGGGATGCAAGACCTCGATTGCCTAGGGAGACGCGCAGCATGAAGGATCACTTCGATTTAAGGGGAAAGGTAGCCCTGATCACCGGCGGTAGCCGGGGCCTGGGGCGCGCGATGGCCTTCGCCTTCGCCGAGCGCGGGGCGCGCCTGGTCATCGCCAGCCGGAAGCTCGAGCAGGTGGAGGAAACGGCGGAGGCCCTCCGCGCCACCGGCGCCGAGGTGCTCGGCCTCGCCTGCCACGTGGCCGACTGGGATCAATGCGATGCCCTCTTCGATGCCGCCATCGCCCACTATGGCCGGGTCGACATCCTGGTGAACAACGCGGGCATGTCCCCCCTCTACCCCGATTTAGAGTCCGTTTCCGAAGCGCTTTTTGACAAGGTGGTGGGAGTGAACCTAAAGGGCCCCTTCCGCCTAATGGCCCGAGCCGGCACGCACATGGCCGCCGGGGACGGGGGCAGCATCATCAACATCTCGTCCATTGCGTCCCTTCAGCCGTCGCCCCACGCCGAGCCCTACGGCGCGGCGAAGGCCGGGCTGAATGCCCTTACCGAGTCCTTCGCCTGGGCCTTCGGGCCGAAGGTGCGGGTGAACGCCATTGCCGCCGGGCCCTTCCTCACGGATATCTCCAAGGCCTGGGATATGGAGGCCTTCTCGGCCCGGGCGGCCAGCACCATTCCCCTTCAGCGCGGCGGCGAGCCCGAGGAAATCGTAGGCGCAGCGCTTTACTTCGCCTCCGCCGCTTCTAGCTACACCACGGGCACGGTGCTCCGGGTCGACGGCGGCTCCCGCACGGGCTGAGGTCGCGCGCCCTAGGGGCTCGGGCGCAGCACCCGACCCCCGGCGGCG
>RGAU01000186.1 GCA_009919975.1 Gammaproteobacteria bacterium | reverse complement strand
GATGCCGGCGGCGGCGGTATGGGCGTTCTCCCAGAGGGGGGCGTGTTCCACGCCGTCTTCAAAGGCCTTGACGATGGGCGCGCAGCCCTCGGCCTGCACGGCAACCATGCGGGGCCGCTTCGCCCCGATCCAGCCGATGGCCTCGAGCTCTGCAAAGGCTTTCCACATCCCGATGAGGCCCGTGCCCCCGCCCGTAGGATAGAAAATGACGTCGGGGAGCGCCCAGCCGAACTGCTCGGCGAGCTCTAGGCCCATGGTCTTCTTGCCCTCGATGCGATAGGGCTCCTTTAAGGTCGACACGTCGAACCAGCCCGCCGCGCTCTTGCCGTCTCCCACAAGCTTGCCGCAGTCATTGATTAGCCCGTTGACGCGATAGACCTCCCCCCCCTGAAGGGCGATTTCAGAGACGTTCACCTCCGGGGTGTCCTCGGGGCAGAAGATGGTGGTGCGTAGCCCGGCCCGGCTGGCGTAGGCCGCCATGGCCGCCCCGGCGTTGCCGTTGGTGGGCATTGCGAGATGGCTGAGCCCAAGCTCCTTCGCCATGGCCACGGCGAGGGCGAGGCCCCGGGCCTTGAAGGAGCCCGTGGGAAGCCGGCCCTCGTCTTTTATGATCACTGAATCTGCGCTGCCCCCTAGGGCTTCGGCCATGGACATGGCCCGCCTCGTAGCGCTCCCCCGTGAGGGAGCATTCGAGGTGGCTGACGAAGGTGGGGTATTCCCGGGAATTGGGGCGCATGGGGGGCGTGTTCCTTCCGGCTTTTGAACCCCGACGCTACGACCCTTGCCGAGGGAGGGCAAGGGGCCCTTCGCGAGGATCCCTCGGGCTGGCACCGGGGCCAGAGATGGTTGACACTTTTTCTCTCACTATTTTCGTGGAGATCGCCATGTCCCGCCCGATGCTTGCCACCCTACTGCTTGCGTTGCTCCCCTGGGCCGTGCCCCAGAGTGCCGTCGCCGATAGTCACGGCGATGACATCGATAAGGCAACCATCGAATACCGCGCCACCGCAGGCACGATGGAGATGAAGGATGACGAGGGCGAGGTGATCGCCCATTTCGGTTATACGGCCTACCTGAAGAAGGATGGGGATCGACGCACGCGCCCGATTCTCTTTGCCTACAACGGGGGGCCCGGGTCCGCGTCCATGTGGTTGCACATGGGCATTCTCGGTCCGCAGCGCACCGTGGTGCAGGATCGGGAATTTTCCACGGAAGGTCCCTTCCGCCGCGTGAACAACGAGTATTCCGTGCTCGATAAGGCCGATCTGGTCATGATCGATCCCGTGGGAACGGGGTTTTCCCGCGCCGTGGGGAAGGGTAAGGGCGAGGACTTCTGGGGGGTCGATCAGGATATCGAGTCGGTTTCGAAGTTCATCGCTCGCTATATCTCCGCGGAGGGACGCTGGCAGTCCCCGAAGTACCTGCTTGGAGAAAGCTACGGCGGTATTCGCTCCGGGGGCGTGGCCTATGAGCTCTTGTCTCGCCACAGCATCGCCTTAAACGGCGTGATTCTCGTATCGCCCTACATGGACTTCATTGCTGCCAACAACGGCGCCGCGAACGATCTGGCAGACACCAACAGCTTTACCACCTTCGCGGCCACGGCTTGGTACCACGGCACGATTGCCGATCGCCCCGAGGCGCTGGGGGACTTCCTTGCGGAGGCGGAGCGTTTCGTAAGCGAGGTGTATGCGCCGGTGCTCCGCAAGGGCCATAGCGCGACGAGCGAGGAGCGCGCTGCGGCGCTCGCCGGACTCGAGCGCTTCACGGGCATCCCCGGGGACTATTGGGATCGGGCCAACCTGCGTATGAATGAGGCGCAGTTCACCAAGGCGCTGCTCCGGGATGAGCGCAAGGTGGTGGGGCGCATTGATTCCCGATTCCTGGGCGATGCTATCAATCACATCGCGGAGACCTTCCGCTACGACCCCTTCTTTCCTGCCGTGGGTCCAGCCTTTATGGCGACCTTCAATGATTACTACCGGGAAGAGCTGGGGGTGAAAACGGATCGTACCTATGTGAGCTCGGCGCCAGTCTATGGCCGCTGGGACCGGCGTCATAAAACCCCCGGTCTCGGCACTGTACCCGTCCCCAATACGGCTATCGATCTGGCTTGGACCATGACCCAGAACCCGAAGATGCGCCTGCTCGTGCAGCAGGGCTACTTTGATCTCGCCACGCCCTATGGCGCGCTCCACTACGTTCTCGATCACCTCGATATTCCGCCGGCGCAGCGGGCGAATCTCACCGTTGCTTACTACGAGGCGGGGCACATGATGTATCTCCATCCCGAATCGGCGGCGAAGTTCCGCGAGGATCTGGCGAGCTTTATCGATCCCTAGAGCTTTCCCTGGGCTCCGGTGTATGGTCGAAGAAAAAAGGGGAGACCGGGGCCATGGCCTATATCGAAAATCGTTTGGTGCACGATGCCGACAGCCATCTTATGGAGCTGTCGGACTGCCTAAACCCCTACTTTGAAAGGGATTTGCTTCAACGTTTTCTTGAGCACCCCAACGTTGGGGTGCAGGTGGGAAATCGGCAGGCGGTGGAAGAGGCACGGAAGCGGCAGGAAGACGCCACCTTCCGAGCCAGCGCAGAGGCGCAAATCATGCTCCGAAAAAACTATGATGCCCACGGAGCCTTCCTTCAGGCCGATCGCCCCGCCGCGGTGGATCACATCGGCGTGGCCAGCCAGCTCGTCTTTACCACCTTTTGCCTTGGCAATTTCGGATTTGACCAGAGCGGGGATAAGGCGCTGTGCTACGGCGCGGCCATGGCCCATAACCGCATGATGACGGATTTCTGCTCCGTTGATCGGCGCCTCCTAGCCACGGCCTATGTCCCTTTAGAGGACTTTGAGGAAGCGGAGCGAACGGCTCGAGCCGCCATCGAGATGGGTGCTAAGGCCCTCATGGTGCCGTCCTGGTGCCCGCAAAATCACAGCCCCAGCCATATCGGACTCTTCCCCGTATGGGCCTTGGCTCAGGAGGCGGGGCTTCCTATCGTGTTCCACGTTGGCGGCGAGGAGAAGGTCAATCTGACCTACAAGGTGAACGGGTTGCCTCCGGTGCCCGATTTCCACGGGGGGGATGCGAATTTCACGTCCCTGACCTATCTGCCCATTTCCACGTCCGTTCAGCAGACGCTGGCGGCGCTGATTATTGATGGGGTTTTCGATCGCTTCCCGAAGCTCAAGTGGGGCGCCGTGGAATTGGGGGCGTCCTGGCTGCCGGGCTGGCTACGGAATCTCGATTCCGCCGCCCACGCCTTTGTGAAAAATGAAGAGCGGCTCCAAAAGCTTTCCGCAAAGCCTTCGGAGATCGCGCGGCGGCAGCTTCGGGTCACGCCCTATCCCCACGAAGACACGGGGTGGATTATCGAGAACGCTGGAGAAGAGATGTGCCTCTTTTCCACGGATTTCCCTCACGTCGAGGGGGGGCGTAATCCCCTGAAGCGCTTCGGGGAGGCGGTGGAGGGTCTTGCCCCAGCGGCGCAGGACGCCTTTTTTGCCGATAACTTCATCGATCTTATGGGCGAAGGGCTAGAACCCGCCCTCCGTCGCCCGGCGCTGCGCTAGGCCCCGGGCCCACCCCCTGAGAAGCAAGCGTGGAGGGAGGCCAGGGGCAGCTTCGGCGTGCGGTCGAAGTACAGGAGCCCGTTGACCTCCTGCTGCACGTCCGTGAGCTGGGTCCATACGTAGCCCGCAAGGGAGGGGCTTGCGGCGATTTTTTCGAGCGTGCCTTGGATTTGGCGAAGAAGTACTGCTTCCGTTTGCGGAAAGTCTCCGTAGGCAAAGCGATCTGCGCCACCGTCGCCGAAACCGATACCCCCGCATTCCGTAAGGAGCATGGGGAGGCCCGAAACGTCAGCGCCGGGAAGCGCGCCGCGTCGTTCCCGCCCCGGGGTGCCGCCCCAGCTATTCGTCACTGCGGTCTCTGGGTCCCGTCGAAGCGCGGCCAGGCGCGCCTCGAGGGGGCGTTCCTCCTCGTATAGATGCAAGGTCCAAAGATCCCCCGAGGAGTACTCCCAGCCATCATTGCCCACCACGGGCCGGGAGGGGTCGAGCGCCTTCGTGAGGTGGTAAAGGCTATCCACCCAGGCCCGCTGCTCGGGACGGCTCCCCTGGTGCCAAACGCCCCAGGATTCATTGAAGGGCACCCAGGTGATGATCGAAGGATGGGCTCGATCCCTCCGGATAAGGGTCATCCACTCCTGAGTCAGCGTTTCCACGAGATCGGTGGAGAAAATTCTCCCCGAGGGCATTTCGGCCCAAACCAATAGGCCGAGGCGATCAGCCCAGTAGAGATAGCGAGGATCTTCAGCTTTCTGATGTTTCCTCGCGCAATTGAAGCCTAGGGCAAGGGTGAGCTCCACATCCCGGCGCAGTGCTTCGTCGCTGGGGGCGGTGTACCACCCCTCTGGGAAATAGCCTTGATCGAGAACCCCCCGGAGGTAGAGCCGCTCCCCGTTAAGGCGAAGCCCAGCCTCATCCCAAGTGATTTCCCGAAGCCCAAGGTAGCTTTCTACCTGGTCTCGGGTTCCCTCAAGGGGATCTTCAAGCGTCACGGTGAGGTCGTAGAGGTAGGGATGATCGGGATGCCAAAGGGCTGGGTTCTCGAGGGTGAAGGAAAGCCGGGCTTCGGAGCGATGATCGACCTCGACAAAGGCCTGTGCGACGACCGAACCCTCCCGTTGAAGCGACAGGGAAACCTTCCCTGTGACGGGTCGGGAAAAGCCCGCCGTGACGACGAGGGCGCGTTCCGAGAGGGAAAAGCGGGGGTAAAGCCAGCTTAGGGACGAGGCCGGCACGGGCTCGAGCCAGACCGTTTGCCAAAGCCCGGTGATGGGATCGTAATCGATGGGCCAGCGGGTGGTGCCCGCTTGCTTGCCTCTGGGTTGACTCCAGGAGGGGGAGTCCTCGACGCGCACGGTCAGGCGATTACTTCCCGGC
>RGAU01000185.1 GCA_009919975.1 Gammaproteobacteria bacterium | reverse complement strand
GCCGATCACCAACAGCACGGGGCTACGCCGCTTCTCTCGCGCCTGCGGCGCTGAAATCCCCCGCTGGCTCGATCGGCGCCTCGACAGCTTCGAAGAGGGATCTCCCGACTTCCTGGCCTTTGGCCTCGATGTGGTGACGAGCCTCTGCGAACGGCTGATCGCCGGCGGCGCCCCGGGCCTTCATCTCTACACCATGAACCAGGCGGAAGCCCCCGAGGCCCTTCTCGACCGCCTCGGCCGCTAGCCGTGCGCACGCCTCGGCTGTACTGGCCCGCGCCCCTGCCCACGGGCGCCGTCCCCCTCCCCGATGCCGCTGCCCGGCACCTCTTGAAGGTGCTTCGTCGCCGCGATGGCGATCCCGTGGAGCTGTTCGACGGGGCGGGCTTGGTGGCCCAGGCGATCCTTTCTGACGTTTCACCCAAGGGAGGCCAGCTCACCGTGGGTGAGGCGCGGGAGGACCGGCGCAGCGAACCCCCCCTCCACCTTCACCTCGGATTGCCGCTGCTCCGCGGTGAGCGAATGGACGTGGCGCTGCAGAAGGCCTGCGAGCTTGGGGTTTCCGAAATCACCCTGCTCCAAACTCGGCGCACGGAGGTGAAGTTTGAAGCCGGAGCCCGCGGGGACCGGCGCCTCGCGCACGCCGAAGGGGTGCTGGTTCATGCGGCGCAGCAGAGCGGACGCACCGTACTGCCTACCCTTAACCCCCCCCTGCCTCTTGATAGCTTTGGCGCCGAGCGCCCGGAAGCGCTCAAGGTGGTGCTTGACCCCGACGGGGCCCCCCTGGAAACCTTCGCCGATCCGAGCCCAGGCTCCGTGGTGCTGATCACCGGGCCCGAGGGCGGACTTAGCGAGGAAGAATGCGCGACGCTCGCACGCCAGGGCTTTGTCCGTTGGCGTCTGGGCCCGCGCATCCTCCGCGCAGAGACGGCACCCCTAGCCGCCCTCGCGACCCTCTCCGCTCGCTTCGGCGACTTCTAGGCCGTCTCCCTTCGAAAGTACCCAATGCAGCGCCCCCTCCCGGGCGGTCACCGCCAGCGCACCCGCCGGTGCGGGCGCGCCTGCGCCCAGGGAATAGGCCATAAGCACCGGTGCTTCGCTTTGCTCCTCGGCAACCGTCGCCGGGGGGTCGAGGGTAAGCTCCGCCCGCGTCAGGCGAAGCACGGTCCAGGGCAGGGTGCGCTCACCCCCCGCGCCCCTGGCCCGAAGCATCGCGCCATGAAGGGTGAGCGCCTCGGCGGGCCCTAAACCCCCGCGCTCCGCCTCCCCAAGGGCGACGGCCACGGATCGGTCGACCGCCGCGAGGGGCGCCGCCAGCGCTACGGGGTGGCCCAGGGCGCGCTCGAGGGCGTCGGCGTCCAACCACAGCAGCGGGTTCAGCGCTTGGCGAAGCTGTTCAAGACGCCGCCGAAGGGCGGGCGTTGCCTGGAGGGCCTCCGCTTCGAGGGCGGTCAGCGCCGCCAGCAGGGCGCCGTCATCGCCCAGGGCGGGGAGTCGCGCGGGATCCGGCAGCAGCGCCGTAGCGATCGAGTTCGGAGTAGGCGCGGGGGATGGCTTCGGCGGTGCGTTCGCTGCGGCGGAAGGCGGAGCCACGGTCTTGGAGACCGGCGCTGTCGACGGCGCCGCAGGGGGTGCGGGCAGGGAGGCCGGCGGCGCCTCAAAGCCCGAGGCCCAAAGGTCGATCTCCTCGATTAGGGCCGAGAACAGGTCGTCCTCTAGGCGTTCCCGAGGCTCAGCCCATACCTCGAGGAGCTTCGGCAAGCGCGCATCGAGCGCACCGGGCGCTGGAAGCACCCCGCTTCGGCGCTGGGCGACCAAGTTGCCCAGGGCCCAGGCCCACTCCCAGCGCTGCTGAGCAGCCGCATTCCCCTGGGGCTGAGCCGAAAGGGCGGCGAGCGACGCTTGCGCCGCCCCGAGGGCCCGATCCTCTCCCGGGGTGGTGCGTAGCACCTGCGCCAGCGCCCCGAGGGTTGGCGAATTGGAGGCCGGCGTGGGGGCCGCTTCTTGCTCCGCTAAGCGCGCCGGGGCGGGTAGGAGCCCCTGAGCCAGGGCCTCCGCGCCCCCCTCCGGTACATAAGCAGGCCGGGAACGGGCCTCAAAAAACGCTTCATCCAAACGCCGTAGGCCCGGCAGTACGGTGGCGGGCTCGGCGTCGGCGGCCCCCAGCAAGGCGCCTGCTGCCCCCGCCCAAAAGGCGGGTCCCGCCCCCTCCGCAAAGCAGCCCTGTACCCGCGCAGCCACGAAGAGATTGGGGAGCAGGGCGCTCCAAAGGGCCGGGGTCGCGGTGATCAGGCTGAAGGCTCGACGATAAATCCGATGGGGGGTTCCCGCGTCGAGGTGCGCGAGGGCGAGGGCCTCGAGCGCTTCCTGCCGCGCAGAGCGGTCCGCTGGGGCGGCGGCCTGCCAAGCCGCCATCGCTTCCCCAAGGCTTTCCGAGGCAGCGCCTGCTTCGAGCGCCGCGAGGGCCAGGCACGCCCAGGGGCGGGCGTCGCCCCCCGCCCGAGCGACGGCGAGCGCTTCCGCGCTGGCCCGGCGAAAATCCATGGGCGAGGAAGCCAAGAACCTAGGCCTCTTCAGTGCTGCGGGAACGGGGGGCAAGATCCTTCTCGAACCCCTTCAGGGTGGCCTGGGCCGCCGCCAGCGCGGCGTCAAATGTTTCCAGAACCACGGGAGCGAAGGCGCCGTCCTCAGCCTCCCTAAGCATGGCAGCAAGCGCAGCAAGGGCCTTAGGGGTCTCCTCGAGCACGGTGGTAAGCCCCTCCAGAGGTGCCCCAAGGGCGGCGAGCTGCTCGGAGAGGGTTCCCTGCTGTTCCCCAAGAGCCCCCAAGGGCTCGGAGAAGGCGGCCTGCTGCGCCGCAAGGGCTGCGCTGCGCTGGGCGAGCGTCTCCGTTGCCAGGGCCAGCGAATCCTGAAGAGCCGGCAACGCCTCGAGCGCCTGGTCACAAGCGTCCGCCACGGCCGCGCCACCCTCGAGCTCCGCGGCCTCCTCCGCCAGCGTATCCAGGGCCTGATTCAGCTTCTGATCCAGCTGCCCAAGACCGTCCCGAAGCCGGGAAAAGAGCGCCCCTAAGCCTGCCCCCTGGGCGACCATGGCCTCCGCCGGGTGCCCCAGGGCTTCTCGATACCCGGCCCCCTCAGCGGCCACGCTTTGGCTGGTTTGAAGGGTCGTCGTCAAAGCGGCGCAGTCCCCCTCCGCCGACCGCAGATTGGCCACCATGCGCTGTATTTCGTCTTCCGCCCTCGCCAACGCCGCCCTGAACGCCTCTCGCGCCGCCGCGCCGGCCGCTTGCCCGGCGGCGAGGCTGGCACGGAGCCCCTCGGCTTCCTGAAGCAGGTTGTAAAGCTGCCGCGCCTGGGCATCCCGCTGGCGCAGCAGCCGCTCCAGGCTCGCCCCCAGGCCCTGGAGGCTGGGCGGGAGAGGCAGGGACTCCAGGGAGACCGCCAGCGTCGTCTCAGCGCTACCCACCTTTCCCTGCAGCACCGTTATGGCCTGGCGCAGGGCTTCCCCCGCCGCCGCCTCCTCGGCGATGGCTTGCTGCGTGCTGCGCAGTAGCAACGCGCCGAGCAAAAGCGCTAAAGCCAGGGCCCCCGCCGCCCAGCGCAGCACCGCCGGGGCCGATTGCCCCGATCCCAGCACCAGGGCTGCGGCTACGGTCCCCCCTGCGAGCACGAGGGCGACCATAAAGAGCTGCCACCAAAGCCGTTGTTGCCGCGTCGCCCGTTCAACCATGAGGGGAAAGATCTCCGATAAAGGGATTAAAGGCGGGGTCTTCGAGGAGCGTCGCCAGGGAAAAGGGTGACGCGTCGGGCTCGGGGAGGGGCGCCCACCCCAGCACCCGCTCCGCTGCCAGGGCAAGCTGCCCGCCGGCCAAAAGCAAGAGCGTGCGAGGGCGTCCACGGCGCCCCCACAGATAGGCGCCCGGGGCGCGGACGCACCAGGGCCGGCCCGCCGCCAGCGCAAACCCGAGGCACCAGGGATAGGCGCCGTCGGATCGCAGCCAAGCCTTCGGCGCTGCCAGGCCGAGGAGCGCACTGCGGGGGATCAGCATCCGGGCCGTGCCCGGGGCCCAGCGCACCACGAGGGCCGCTCCCTTGCTCCACCGCAGGGGGCCCGCTACGCTCGCCGGCATTCTCTCCCTGGGTGCGCTCACCATGATCGACCTCGCTATTGTTATGGACCCCGTCGCGGGGTTATCGAAGAAAAAAGACTCCACCCTGGCCATGTGCCTAGCCGCCCAGGCGCGAGGCTGGACGGTCTACAGCATCACCCAGGACGGGCTGTATTTCGCCGAGGGGCAGGTCCTGGCCCTGGCCACGCCCTTGACCGTGGATCTTTCGGCGGACCCCTTTTGGCACCTCGGGGAAACGGTCACCCGCCCCCTCGCCTGTTAGAACGCGCGGAGGCCGCGGGGGTCCCGGTGTTCAACCGTCCGGCGAGCCTCCGGGACTGCAATGAGAAGTTCTTTGCCACGGCCTTCCCCGAGTTCACCCCGCCGCTCATCGTGAGCAAGCGCGCGGAGCAGCTTCGGGCCTTTGCCGAAGCCCAAGGGGACGTGGTGATGAAGCCCCTAGACGGCATGGGGGGCGCCTCCATTTTTCGCCTTAAGCCCGGAGATTCAAACCTGTCCGTGGTGATCGAGACCCTCACCGCCGGGGGAACGCAGCAGATCATGGCTCAGCGCTATCTCCCGGAAATCAAGGACGGGGATAAGCGCATTCTCATGATCGAAGGCAAGCCCGTGCCCTACGCCCTGGCGCGAATTCCCGCTGCCGGGGAAAGTCGGGGCAACCTCGCCGCTGGCGGTCGAGGCGAAGCCCGGCCCCTGACCGATCGGGATCGGGAAATTGCCGCGGCCGTGGGGCCCGAGCTGGTCCGCCGGGGCCTGAGCTTCGTGGGCATGGACGTGATCGGCACCCATCTCACGGAGGTGAACGTCACTTGCCCCACCTGCATTCGCGAACTCGATGCCCAGTGCGGCCTC
>RGAU01000184.1 GCA_009919975.1 Gammaproteobacteria bacterium | reverse complement strand
CTCACGGTCTTCGCCCCGAGCAACCT
This sequence comes from Gammaproteobacteria bacterium, assembly GCA_009919975.1. GTDB lineage: Bacteria > Pseudomonadota > Gammaproteobacteria > Pseudomonadales > Azotimanducaceae > Salivita. The sequence goes on along the minus strand of RGAU01000184.1, from coordinate 4,981 downwards.
CGAGGGCATGTTGGTGAAGTCCCTCCTGGGCTACGCCGTCGCTATCGTGACGGGCTTTCTGGCCTACCGCTGGGTGGTCACGAAGCTCGAGACGCGCTTTCTCAAAACCCATGGCGAGCCCATTCCAGCCTACTGGGTCGCAATTCAGTGGCTCACCACGGCCTACCTGTGGAGTCAGTGGTTGATCCAGGATCTGGCCAACATCTTTGTCTACATGCCGCGCAGCCTAAGCTTCGAGAATCTGATGCTTTGCCTCGCGGTGATGCTTGGCCTCCACGCCTGGATCTTCTATCGCCGGGGCGGCGAAATTCAGCATATCGTCACCAGCAAAACCAACACCCTCGACATCCGCTCGGCTGCCTTCATTAACGTGATCTACGGGACCGTGCTACTCGAAGGATGGGAGCAAGGCCGGCATCGGCTTGATCGTGAGCGTGGCCCTAGCCCTCAGCCTACCGGCCCTCCGGGCCTGGGCCTTCCCGGCCTAGGCTCCCCTCGCCTAACCGTGCGGTCGCCAGCCCGGCTCCACCAGGGCGAAGAGCGACCCGAGCATGCGGTAGGTGAGACCCCACACCACCCCGCCACCGATGTCCCAGCCCGGAAACTCCCCGTGCTCGTAGCGGAGTGTGGTTCGGTTTTCGCCTGAGAACATGGGCGCAAGAGGGGCCCAGTGCACCCCCGCCACTTCATAGTTGGGCCGCGGGACCGGAAGCGCCTCGGAGGCCTCAAAAACGAAGGGGTAGATCGCCATATCCACGCGCCGAGCCCGGGCCTGGGCATGGGCCGGGGGCAGGGGCCCAAGAAGCGTGCTGTGCCGGGTTAGAGATAGGCCGACCTCTTCCTCTGTCTCTCGAATCGCGGCCTCTAGAGGCGACTCTCCAGCTTCGATGTGCCCCCCGGGAAAGGCCATGTGTCCCGACCAGGGATCGCCCTCACGCTCGGCGCGGCGAATTAACAGCACCTCTGCACCCTCCGGGCCCGAGCGGATCACGGCAGCGACGGCGGCTCGCCGAGCCGTCGCTGGGGGGGAAGGAGGGGGCACCAACCCCTGGAAGGGCTGGCGCACTCGCTGAAGATCCAAAGGCTTAACCAGCCCCTGCGGTGAGTTTGCTGATAGCGGGAATAATCTGCGGCCAGGTGTCTCGGGGGACGTCGTGGCCCATCCCCTCAATCACCAACAGCTCAGCCCCGGGAATGGCCGCCGCCGTCGCTTCTCCTCCCGCCAACGGAACGAGCGGATCGGCCGCACCGTGAATGACGAGGGTGGGCAAGGTTAGGCCCCGAAGCCCAGGGGTACGATCGCCATGGGCGACGATCGCGGCCATCTGGCGAGCGGTTCCCGCGGGGCTAAGCCCTCTGTGAAAAATTCGCTCAGCTCGCGCGCGCCGCTCCTCTTCCCGAAAGGGAAAGCCGGGCGAGCCAATGACCTTTCCATTCGAGAGGCTTCGTTCGATGAAGCCCGGCAAATCTGGCGGAACGGGGGAGGTCAGGGCAGCCATGGCCTCTGGCGTTGCCTGGGGCAGACTTCGGTCCCCCGTGGTGGACATGATCGACGTCATCGTTGCAACGCGGTCAGGGTGGCGAAGCGCCATGCACTGGACAATCATGCCTCCCATGGAAGCACCACAAATATGCGCCTGAACGACGCCAAGATGATCGAGTAAGGCAACAGCATCATCGGCCATATCGTCTAGCGTATAGGCAAGATCGGGCCTCTCCCCCGCGCTCAGCGCCGCCACTATGGTGGGCATATCCGGCAAACCCGCTTCATCAAAACGGGTGGAAAGGCCCACATCCCGGTTGTCAAAACGAATGACGTAGTGGCCTTCGCCGGCGAGGGCTTCACAAAATCCTTCATCCCACGCAATCATCTGCGCGCCTAAGCCCATGACGAGGAGTAGCGCCGGATCCGCCGGATCTCCAAAGGTTTCGTACTCGAGCTCCACTACTCCCGTATTGACTCGCGGCATGTTTTTCCCCAAAAAATAATGTGAAACTCGATTGTCACCCGCGGCTCCAGCGCTGATCAATCAATTGAGAGGCCTCGAGGGCCTTCCCGGACAGTTTTTGACGGAATTAAGACTGTTCGTGATCAGAAGAGGCGCGCCATGCGGCTAAAGCCACTTTACGCAACCGACCAAAGCCTCGTGGATGCGCCCCTGACCGACGCGCCCTGCCCCTGGGCGCCCCAACAGGGCCTCCATCTCTATCACTTCCCCCTATCGCTGGATTCTCAGAAAGTGCGCCAGGGTCTCGACGAGCTTGGGCTTCAATGGCAATCGCACGTGATCTTGCTCTCGGCGCAGCAACAGTTTTCACCAAGCTACGTGCGACTCAATTCTCGCTGCGTGGTACCGACCTTAGTCCTTAACGGCAAAGTGACCACGGATACAAACAACATCCTCCATACCCTTGCCGATCGTTTCGGAGCGGACCGGAACTGCTTTCAGGTTTCTGAGGAAGAACGCGGATCCGTGGCTCACTGGATTGAACGGGCTGCGGAATTATTTATTGAGGCCCTAACCTACGGCCCTATTAAGGGCCTCAAGAAGCCCTTCCCCCTAGGGAAGGGCTCCGAGGCCGGGCAGTACCATCAGGATAAAGTCGATCTTCTTTCGAAGTTAAGGGAGACCCATCGCGACGATCCCGCGCTCCGATCGGCCTACGAAAAGAAGCGTGCCGTCATACAGGCCACCCGGGAAGCCATGGTCACGCCGGGACAGATGCCCGCGATTATTGACGCCACCATGGAGGCCCTAGAGAGCCTTAGGCGTCAATTAGAAAGCGGGCCCTTTCGGGACGGCGGGTGGCTCGCGAGCGAAGCCTTTAGCCTTGCTGACGTTCAATGGGGCGCCGTCCTCTACCGTCTGCGATGGTTGGGGCTCCAACCCCAATTATGGGAGGCTCGCCCAAGCATCTCTGCCTACGCCGAAATGCTCTTTGCTAAAAAGTCCTTTCAAACCGGGGTCGTGCAGTGGTCGAGGGTAGGACGCACCGTCGTCTTGCCGACCATTCGCTACAAGTTGCTACAGGCCCTTGGACTCACACGAGACGGGAGAATCTTATGAGCAGCCACCGTTGTGCTGTCCTCGCTCTGCTTCTGGCCCTTTCCACACCCGTCCTTTCCCTGACGGTCCAGGCAGCGGAGGGCCCCGGCGGAGAGGTCGTTCCCTTAAACAGAAGCTTTGATGCCTTTATCGGCGAACGCCAGCTGGGGACCCATCGCTACGAATTCACCGGAGACGGCGAGGCCCTCACCCTTCGGTCGGAAGCTCAATTCGAGCTTAAGCTCGGCTTTCTGACGCTATTCTCCTACGACCACGTTGCTGAGGAGCGATGGAGCAACGGTTGCCTGACCCGCTTTCAAAGCAGCACGGAGGTCAACGACAAGCGCTTCAAGGTCAACGGCCAATGGCAGAACGGCGTCCTTGCCCTCGAGACCCAGGATGGCGCTGAGGAGAGCCCCGAAACCTGCGCCTGGACCTTTCCCTATTGGAATCGCGCCATTACCCAACGCAGCGAACTCATCAATATCCAGGACGGGAGGCGCGCCGAGGTCACCTTCAGCCCGCCGCGCCCCGCGCAACTTGAGGTTGGAGGCGTCCTAAGGCGCGTGGAGGCGCAGGATTTGAAGGGCGGTGAAGAGGGGAAGATCGATATCACACTGTACTACGATGGCCCGCTTTGGCTGGGCCTCGACTCCAAGCTTGAAAATGGACGAACGCTTCACTATAGGCCTAGCGAAAGCGACCCAGCCTTTACCCTAGGCCGCGGGCAGGCCTCCGCCCAGTAGGGTGGCTAGCGGGGCGGGGCCGACCCCAGGCCCTGCGCCGCCGCCAGGGCAAGCCCGGAGGCAACGCTAGCAAAGGGATCGTGGCTTACCAGCCGATCCCCAAAGCGATCCTGCAGGCGGGCCTGCACCGCTGGAATGAGGGACGATCCCCCGGTGGTAATCACCACGTCGATCGCTTCCGGCGGCAGGCTCGCCCGGTCGAGAACCTCCTGCACCGCTGCATCGAAGCGCGCAAGCTCCGGGGCTATGAGCTGCTCGAAGCGAGGCCGATCCAAGGTGAGGGAAAGGTCGCTGCGTAATCAGCGTGTAGAGCCGGCGAAACTTCCGCGCCGAAGGCTCGGGACGGGCCATGAGGTCCATCACCGGGGCCCGAAATTGATTTTGGTTCAGGGTATAGGCAATGGACCAGTTCAGCAGAAAGGGCGCATAGCGATTGAAGGGAAAGGGCGTATCGATTTCCCGCTCATCGCCAGCCCGGCGCCACCGCTCCCCCTCCCCGAGGGCAGGGAAAAGCAGGGTCTCAAAGAGCTTCTGATCCAGATGATCCCCGCCCAGGGCCGCGCCGGCGGTGCTCAAAATCTCCATGGCCTGGTCGGCAAAGCGCACGACGCATAGATCGAGGGTCCCGCCCCCGAAATCCACGGTCAGCGCTGTGCCTTGCCCCCCCGCCTCAGCGCGATGCAGCCAAGCGAGGGTGGCGGCCAGGGGCTCGGGGTAAAAGGTGATGGGGGGCAGGCCCGCATAGCGGCAGGCTTCCTCTAGGCGCGCGAGGCCCGTGCGGTCCCGGTGCGCGTGGCGGCCTTCGAAATGCACGGGATGGCCCACGCACAGGGGCGTGTTGGCCATGGCCCCCTCTGCCTCCATGGAACGGCGAATGCCGAGCAGGACGGGAACGATGAGCGCCACCAAGCGATAGGGCTGTCCAAACACCATGAGGCGCCGGGTTTCCGGATCGCCCAGAAGCCGCTTGAGGCCCCGAAAGAGGCGCCCGGGCAGGCCCGCATCTTCCACCGCAGGGCCGTAAACGTCCTGCGTCAGGGTCTCCGGCGCGGCCCGGCTTTGCACGCCCCCTTCCTGAGTGAGAAGGCTGCTCTTACCGATCACCTCGGGAATCAGCTCGACGGTGCGGCCCCGGTTATCTTCGATGTAGGCGTCAATCGCCGCCTGCCCAATGGTGCTTTTGAAATC
>RGAU01000183.1 GCA_009919975.1 Gammaproteobacteria bacterium | reverse complement strand
CAGAAAAGTGGAGGGCATCGCCGGGACTCGATCCTTGCCGACGTGGTGGAAGCGCTTATCGGCGCGGTGCTTCTGGATGGCGGGGCGGAGGCTGCGGAAGCCCTCGTGCTGCGTCTCTATGGGGCCCAACTCGAGGAAAGCACGCCGGAGGCCGCGCAAAAGGATCCGAAAACCCAGCTTCAGGAATGGCTTCAGGGCCGCGGCCATCCCTTGCCCCAGTACCAGGTGGAAGCGGTTCTCGGCGAGGATCACGCCCAGGCCTTTGTGGTGTGCTGTGAAGTGACTGCGCCCCCGGGGATCTTTCGCGGAGAAGGGGGCTCGCGTCGGAGCGCGGAGCAGGCAGCCGCGGCCCAGGCCCTCGAAGCACTTCGAGGAGCACGCCCATGAGCGAAACGCGCTGCGGAACCCTGGCCCTTGTGGGCAGGCCTAACGTTGGGAAGTCGACACTCTTAAATGCACTCCTAGAGGAGCGGCTCGTGATCACCGCGGATCGTCCCCAGACGACCCGCCACGCCATCCTCGGGATTCGCACCGATGGCGATGACCAGCTGCTCTTTGTGGATACGCCGGGCCTTCATGACGGCGGTCGGCGCGCGCTCAATCGAAGCATGAACCGTGCGGCCCGGGGCGCGCTTTTCGATGTTGATATTGTGGTGATGGTCGTGGAAGCCGGGCGCTGGGGCCCTGCTGACGACTATGTGCTCGAACAGGTCAAGCAAGCCCGGGGCATCCCCGTTTTAGCGATCAACAAGATCGATGCCTTGCCCAAGCGGGAGGCGCTGCTTCCCTATCTCGCCCAGGCTGCGGCCCGCCACGACTGGGCAGACCTTGTGCCTATCATGGCTCGCCGGGGGGAAAACGTACCGCGCCTCCTCTCCGTGCTTCGAGGTCATTTGCCTCCGGGACCTCACCATTACGATGCCGATGCGCTTACCGATCGTTCCGAGCGCTTCCTAGTGGCAGAGCTGATCCGGGAAAAGCTCACCCGTCGCCTCGGTGACGAGCTTCCTCATCAGCTGTCCGTGGAAATTGAGCGGTGGCGCGAAGGGCCCGACAAGCGGGAAATCCACGGCGCCATTTGGGTGGAGCGGCCGGGCCAGCGGGCCATCATTTTGGGTCACCAGGGATCGCGCATTAAGGAGGTCGGCATCGAGGCGCGTCAGGAGATTGAGCGTCGCTTCGGGCGCCCCGTGCGGCTCGAGCTCTGGGTCAAGGTGCGTTCCGGCTGGACCGACGACCTCCGGGCGTTGCGCCAATTGGGTTACGACAGCGAGCAAGGCTGATGGCGAGTCCCTGGACGCCGGCCTACGTCCTCCACCAGCGGCCCTTTCGCGATCAAAGCCTGGTGCTTGAGCTGCTGACCCAGGACGGGGGGCGCCTGGGTGCGGTCTATCATCGCGGTCGGGGTAGGAAGGCGCCGCCTCTGGCCTTCGTGCCTGGGGAATGGCAGCTCTCGGGCCGCGGTGATCTGCGAACGGCCTACGGGTTTCAGAGCGGTTCCGGGCAACCGCTGGCGGGACAGGCGCTTTTTGCCGGGCTCTACATCAATGAACTGCTGCTTCGTCTTTTTCCCCGGGAGGCCCCGGCAGAGGGGCTCTTTGAGGCCTATGGGGAGGCGCTGGACGCCCTGCGCCTCGCGCCGCTGGCGGAGCCCGTTATCCTGCGCCGCTTTGAGTGGGCTTGCCTTGAGGCCCTGGGTCTTGCCTTTTCCCTGATGGAGGACGGCCGTGGCCAAGCGCTGCGTCCGGGCAGTACCTATCGTTTCGAGGCAGGGGTAGGGCTACTTGCCGCGGCGCCGGGGCAGGGCTGGGGGGGCGCGGAATTACTCGCCCTGGCGGAGGGGGATTTCTCCACGCCGGCCCTCCGTCACCTGGCGCGGGCGCTCTTTGCCGAGGCCCTAGCGCCGGCCCTCGGGGGTCGTTCCCTGCAGGGGGCGCGCTTTCTCTCCGATCCCGATGGAGGCATGGGTTAGATGGCTCGAAAACGCTTTGCCAGTGATCAGTGGGTGACCGTGGAGGCGCTCAACGACGAGGGGCAGGGGCTAGCCCAGGTGGAGGGCTACACCCTCGAGATCGATAACGCGCTCCCCGGCGAGGCGGTGCGGTTAGCCGTTCTTAAGCGTCGTGGACGGACCCTGCGCTGCCTTGCCCTGGCCGTGCAGAAGGGCCACCCAGACCGCATCCCTGCGCTCTGCCCGCAGGCGGGTCGGTGCGGGGGCTGCAGCCAGCAGCACCTCACCTCGGAGCACCAGCGGAGCGCGAAGCAAGCGACCCTTGCAGCCCTCTACGAGGCGGCGGGGGTTCGGCCCCCGGCGCGCTGGCTGGCGCCGCTCCAGGGCCCGGAATGGGGCTATCGTCGTAAGGCTCGCCTTGGAGTCCGCTATCGGCCCCGGGAAGGAGATGTGCTGGTGGGCTTCCGGGAGAGAGGGGGTTGGGTCTCGAAGGCCTCGAGTTGCCCCGTGCTGGCGCCGCCCTTCTCGACGCTCCTGGGTCCGCTTAAGGTCCTGATCCGGTCCCTCTCCATCCCGGATCAGATTCCCCAGCTTGAGCTGGCCGGGGGGGATGAGGGCGCTGCCGTGGTCCTCCGGCACCTCGCCCCCTTCAATGCTGAGGACCTCGATCGGCTCCGAGGCTTTGGTGAGGCCCAGGGGCTGACGCTGTATTTACAGCCCGGGGGGGCGGACTCGGTGACCCCCCTGGTCCCCCTCATGCCCCCGCCTCTGACCTATACCCTTCCGGCATTCAAACTCGCGTTCGAATTTGAGCCTCTTGACTTCACCCAGGTGAATAGCGAGATCAATCAAAAGATGGTGACGCAGGCGCTGGAACTCCTGGCGCCGACCTCAGGGATGAAGGTGCTCGATTTATTCTGCGGTTTGGGCAATTTTACCCTGCCGCTCGCTCGCCTTGGGGCGGACGTGCAAGGCTTCGAGGGCAGTGAAGCGCTGGTGGCTCGGGCGAAGGCGAATGCCGAGCGTAATGGGTTGGGGGCGGTCCGCTTTGCCGTGGCCGATCTCTACAGTGATGCCTTCGCGGCAAGGCACTTGCCTAAGGCCGAGGCGGTGTTGTTAGATCCCCCCCGCTCCGGCGCCGAGGCCCTCTGCGAGGATCTCGCCAGCACGGGCGCGCGCCGAGTGGTTTATGTGTCCTGCAATCCTAAGACCCTGGCACGAGACGCCGCCGCGCTGCAGCGCCAGGGGTATCGACTCGAAGCAAGCGGTATCATGGACATGTTTCCCCATACGACGCACGTTGAGTCCATGGCCCTGTTTACGTTTCCGGCGTCTCCCTCCGGCGCCTAAGCATGCAGAGACGAGGGAAGAGGTGTGGTTAAGGTAAAGGATGATCGGCCCCGCACCGCCACCGGGGAGGTGGATGTGGAGGGGTGGCTGGCGGCTTTTTGTGCCGCGGCTCCGGCGCGTAATCCTGAGCGCCTGCGCCAGGCCGTGCTGCGGGCGCAGCAGGCTGAACGGGACGCCATTGCCGCGAAAAACCTTTGGGCCTCGGGAATCTCCAGCTTCGAGACGGGCCTCGATATGGCGGAAATTCTGGCCGAGCTGCGGGCCGACGAAGACGCCATCATTGCGGGGCTGCTCTACCGCGCTGTGCGAGAGAAGAAGCTTGAGCTCGAGGCGGTCGAAGGTGCCTTCGGACCTCGGGTTCGTGGCCTCGTCGATGGGGTCCTGCGCATGGCGGCAGTCAGCGCCTTAAAGTTGTCCTCCGCGCCAAAGGCCATCGGCTCCCAGGAAACGCAGATCGAAAACGTTCGCAAGATGCTGGTCGCGCTGATCGATGACGTGCGCGTCGCCCTCATCAAATTGGCGGAGCGAACCTGCGCCATTCGAAGTGCGAAGCTCGCGCGCCGGGAGCGGCAGCTACGGGTCGCCCAGGAAATCGTTGATGTCTATGCCCCCTTGGCCCACCGCCTCGGTATTGGTCAGCTGCGTTGGGAGCTTGAGGACCTGGCTTTCCGCTATCTCGAGCCCGAGGCTTATAAGCGCGTGGCCAAGCTCCTTAAGGAACGCCGCAAAGCCCGGGAGGGCTACATCAAGCAGGTTGTGGGTGCAGATCCGCACCCAGGAAATGCATGAGGAAGCGGAGCTCGGCGTGTGTGCCCATTGGGCCTACAAGGGCGACACGCTGACCGATAACAGCGCCTACGATCGAAAGGTGACCTGGCTACGCCAGGTACTTGAGTGGCAGGAGGAGCTTGGGGACCTAGGCTCCCTCGGCGATAGCCTGCGCCGGGAGTTCGATCAAGAGCGTATCTATCTGCTGACGCCGGAGGGCCATGTGGTGGATCTGGCTCCCGGCGCCACGCCTCTAGATTACGCCTATCGCATTCACACGGAGGTGGGGCATCGGTGCCGAGCGGCGCGGGTCGACGGCCGCATCGTGCCCTTAAATACGCCGCTGGAAACGGGGCAGAAGGTGGAAATTCTCACCGGCGACCAAGAAGAGCCGGCGTCCAGCTGGTTGAACCCAAACCTCGGCTATCTCACGACGCCCCGGGCCCGCTGAACGGGAGAGCGAGGATCTCCAGCTCGACCTTTTGCCCCAGGCAGCGGAGCCCCTGCGTCCGGACGTGCTGGGGGCGGGTAATCGCGCCGTCACTCTGGCCGAATGCTGCACGCCGGAGGGGCATCACAGCATTTTAGGTGAAGTATTTGAGGGCGCCGTGCGCGTGCACCGCCGGGAATGTCCACAAATCCTTACTCTGGAGCGGGAGGCGCCAGGGAAGCTCATCAAGCTGGAATGGGGGAGCAGTATCCCCCGCCGCTTCCCCTTCGATATCGAGGTGCGCGCCTACGATCGAGCCGGTTTGCTTTTTGACGTGACGCACGTTTTTGCCCAGGAACACATCGATGTGCTTTCGAGTACTACGCGCACCGATCGCTTGGTGTCTACGGCGACCATTGAACTCACGGTGGAGCTCGATGGCCTAGCTTCCCTGGGGCGTTTACTTGACCGAATTACTCAGATTCCGAACGTCATTGACGCCCGGAGAGCGCCGCGGGATGGGGTTGGGGCGACGCTTGTC
>RGAU01000182.1 GCA_009919975.1 Gammaproteobacteria bacterium | reverse complement strand
CACTGCTGCTGGGCGGACCAGCTTTCCGGCGTGCTCGAGCGCTACTTCCGTGGCGAGGCAAACCTCATGTTGCTGACGCTCGATGCGTCGGCCCTGGCCCCCTGGCTGAAGGAAGAGGACAGCACGGGTCGGGGGGAAGCCTTCCCCCACTGCTACGGCGTGATTCCCCTGGCGGCGCTGATCCAGTGCCAGCCCCTAGCCATCGATGAGGCGGGCCGCCCCTTACAGGAGATTACCCGAGCATGAGCGCATTTCACGGCGTATTTCCCTATCTGGTCTCCCCGATTGATGCGGACGGTAAAGTCATGGAGGCGCCCCTTGCGGCGCTGTGCGAGGCCCTCATCGAGGCCGGCGTGCATGGCTTAACCCCCCTGGGGTCGACGGGGGAGTTTGCTTACCTAAGTTGGCCTCAGCGCAAGCGGATCGTCGAGGTGGTGCTCGAGGCTGCAGCAGGGCGCGTCCCCGTCGTGGCGGGGGTCGCCGCCACGGCGACGGCCGATGCGGTGGCGCAAACCCGCGCCTTCGACGCCCTCGGCTGCGATGGCATCCTGGCGATCCTGGAAGCCTATTTTCCCCTCAAGGACGACGCCATCGAGGGCTACTTCCGCGCCATTGCGGGGGCCACGCAACGCCCCGTGGTGCTCTATACGGCGCTGGCGAAGGTGCCGAACATCGCCTACTTGAAAGACGCGTCCTCCAACACCGGGCGCCTCTTGTCGATCCTCGAGGCAACGGAAGGGGAGCTCGCGATTTTCGCCGCCTCCGCCCACGTGCCGGCGGCGGTCATGCTGCTCGGCGGCGTGGGCTGGATGGCGGGGCCCGCCTGCGTGGCGCCGCGGGAAAGCGTGGCTTTATATGAGGCCTGCCGCCGTGGCGCGTGGGAAGACGCCATGGTGCTGCAGCGTCCCCTGTGGCGGCTCAATCAGCTTTTCGCTCGCCACATGTTAGCCCCCTGCATCAAAACGGGGCTGAGCTTGCAGGGCTTTGCCGTGGGCGACCCCCTGCCGCCCCAGGCGCCCCTTGGGCCTGAAGCCCAGGAAGACGTTCGGCGTACGCTTTCCGGCCTTGGCCTGCTTTAAGCCGAATCCTTAAGGCACCAGGTCGCGGCCTGGAGGTGATCCGTAATGGCCTGCCGCGAGCCCAGCGCCGCCAGGGTCTCCCAGGGGATGGGTGCGCCGAGGGTTACCCGGCAAGGCTTACCGCCTCGGCGGTGCGTTTCCCGAAGCAAAAGGGCGTAGCGCAGGGCTTGGGAAAAATGACTCGCCACGTGGAATACCCGTGAATTTTCCCCATGGAAGAAGGTGGGTACCACGGTGGCTTGGCTTTGAGCCAGAAGCTTCGCCGTGAAGGTGCGCCAAGGGGCTTCCGTGAGGTCGCCGAAGCCTAGCCGTTGCCGGGTGGAAACGGCTCCGGCGGGAAAGATCAGCACGGGGATGCCCGCGTCGAGGGCGGCCCGGGCGGCTCGGCCCGTCTCCAAATTCGTGAGCATGGCTGCGCGCGACTCGGTGAAGTCTACCGGCAGGAAATAGCGTTGCAGGTCCCGATCCTGGCAGAGCCGAGCGTGCAGCAAAATGCGAAAGTCGTCGTAGCGGGCCTTCGCATAGGCGCAAAGCACAAGCCCATCGATAATCCCAAAGGGGTGGTTTGCCACAAACACCGTGGGGCCCGTGGCTGGCCCTGCCTCATGGCCCGGGCCCTGAAACTCTGGAGTGACCCCCAGGCGCGCCAGCGCCTCCTCGAAGAAGCGCTCCTGGGCGGTTGCCTTCAGCCCCTGGTAATGATTCTGCAGCGCGCGCTGCCCGCAGGCGCGTTCCAGCACGGCCAGGCTCGCCCGGCGAGGCCAGGGATCGCTGGGTTCAACGTAGGAAAGCTGGGGCGGGTCGCGTAGGTAAGCATCAAATACGCTGGCGTTCGCCGCGCGGCGAAGACGAAGCCTTTCGGGAGGAGGTCCGGGACTTCCTTGATGCGCACCTGACGCCGGCCTTGAAGGCCGCGGCTGCAAGGCAAACGACGGTCTTCCCGGATCGGGACGTGGCGCTGCAATGGCAGGCCGTGTTGCAGGCCGCCAAGGGCTGGGCCGCTCCGGCCTGGCCAAAGGCCTTCGGAGGGCCGGGCTTCTCCGCCAATCAGCGCTACATATTCAACCAGGAATGCGCCCGGGCCGGGGCCCCTGGCCTCATTCCCCTCGGCCTTCGCATGCTGGCGCCGGTGCTCTTCCGCTACGGGACCCCCGAGCAGCAGGCCCATTACCTGCCGAAAATTTTGTCCGGGGAGCACTACTGGTGCCAGGGCTATTCCGAGCCCGGTAGCGGTTCCGATCTCTCCAGCCTGCAAACCACGGCAGAGCGGGATGGCGACGTCTACCGCGTGAACGGCACCAAGCTGTGGACGACCCATGGCCACTTTGCCGATCACATTTTCTGCTTGGTGCGCACCGATCGGCAGGCGCGCCCGCAGAAAGGCATCAGCTTTCTCCTGATCCCGATGAACACCGCAGGTATCTCCGTGAAGCCCGTGATCACCCTCGCCGGGGATCACGAAGTGAATCAGGTGTTCTTCGATGACGTGGTAGTGCCTGAGGCGAATCGGGTGGGTCCAGAAAACGAAGGTTGGACCGTGTTGGACCATACCCGAGCCCTGGCCAGCCTCACCCGGGAGGACGGCACAAGCGTTTTGGAACAACCTGAGATCGCCAATCGCCTAGCCGCCCTGGGGGTGCGCCTTGACGCCTTCGAGCTGAGCGAACTGCGCACCCTGGCGGGGCTGGCGGAGGGAGGGAGCCCCGGGCCCGAATCCTCCCTGGCTAAAAACCTCAGCGTTCGCCTAGAGCAGGACATCAATACGCTGGCCCTGGAGGTCAGCGCTTATTACGGGCTAGCCCAGCAACCTCGTGGCTTGGCGTCGAACGAAGAGCCCCTGGGCCCGGAAGCCGGGGTGGCGGTGACGGGGCGCTATTTGAATAGCCGAGCCGCCTCCATCTTTGGCGGCTCGGAGGAAGTGCAGAAAAACATCATCGCCAAGGCGGTGTTAGGTCTTTAAGCCTCGGCGAGGGTCATGAGGGCAAAGCTGGCCCGAAGCTCGGCGACAAAGTGCTCCGGGCATTCCATCGCAGCGAAGTGCCCTCCCTTCTCGGCCCGGTTAAAGCGCCGGAGATCGGTAAAGCGGCGGCGCGCCCAGCGCTCCGAGGTGCGGAAGATCTCCTTCGGGTAGAGGGAAATGGCCGAGGGCAGGGTGAGGGGCCCTTGGCTCACCTTATTAAAGCTTTCCCAGTAGATGCGCGCTGAAGAGCCCGCGGCGTTGTTCAGCCAGTAGAGCATGACGTTGTCGAGAAGCTCATCCTTGCTGAGCACGGATTCTGGGTCGTCGTTGCAATCCATCCAGGACCAAAACTTCTCGATGATCCAGGCCGCTTGCCCCGCCGGGGAATCGGCTAGGCCGTAGGCCAGGGTCTGGGGCCGCGTGCCTTGGATGCGCGCGTAGGCCGAATCCCATTGCTGGTAGTGCGCAAGGCCCGCGAGGGCGTCCTGCTCTTCCGCGTTGGGGGTGGCGGCGGTCTCCGGGTCCGGGGTGACGATGGGCATGGTCACGTGGATCCCGGCCAGCCCCGGGGGGGCTAGCTCGCCGAGGGCCGAGGTGATGATCGAGCCCCAGTCCCCGCCCTGGGCGAAGTAGCGCTCATAGCCTAGGCCCGTCATGAGCTGATCGAAGGCCTTGGCCATGGCCTCCACGGTCCACCCGGGCACCGTGGGTTTGCCGCTGAAGGCAAAGCCCGGCAGGGAAGGCGCCACCACGTGGAAGGCGTCCTCGGCTCGGCCGCCGTGGGCCACGGGATCCGTAAGGGGCCCCAGCACGTGGCGGAATTCGAGGATGGAGCCGGGCCAGCCGTGGCTAAGCAGCAGCGGGCGCGCGTTCGGCTCCGGGGAGCGCAAATGGATAAAGTGCACGGGCAGGGGGCCGCCAGGGCCATCTAGGGGCACGGTGAATTGGGGCCAGCTGTTCAGCAAGGCCTCGCAGCGGCGCCAATCGTAATCCGTGCGCCAGTAGGCCAGGAGCGCCTCGAGGTAGGCCCGGGGCAGGCCCTGGCTCCAGTCGTCGACGAGTTCCGCCTCCGGTAGGCGCGCGTTGACCAGGCGATGTTTGAGGTCCTCGAGGACCGCATCGTCCACGGAAACGCTAAAGGGTTGGGGCTGCTCCATGGTGTTCTCCTCCCGGGTTCAGCTTAAGGACATCTCTTGTGCCCTACGCTTTGTTTCCCCCACTTTAACCTGAGGTAGTAGTCATGGCTCCCCAACGTGTGCCTTCCGTGGTGTTCCAAACCCGCGTGCGCGACGAAAGCGTCCCGGGCCCGAATCCCTTCCGCTGGCAGGAGGTCAGCAGCGAGGAGATCTTCGCCGGTAAGACCATCGTGCTTTTCGCCCTGCCCGGCGCCTTCACGCCCACCTGCTCCTCCACGCACCTGCCGCGCTACGAGGAGCTCTATGATGCATTCCAGGCCGAGGGGGTGGACGAGATCATCTGCCTGTCTGTGAACGATGCCTTTGTGATGTTCCAATGGGGAAAAGCTATTGGCGCCCAGCGCGTGCGCCTGCTGCCCGATGGTAACGGCACCTTTACGCGGCAGATGGGCATGCTCGTGCGCAAGGAAAACCTGGGCTTCGGCGACCGCTCCTGGCGCTACGCCATGGTGGTCCGGGACGGGGAAATTGAGGCGATGTTCGTGGAGCCGGGCTTTGCCGATAACGCCGGCAGCGATCCCTTCGAGGTCTCCGACGCCGATACCGTGCTGGCCTACCTGAAGGGCGAAACCGCCCCGGCAGCGAAGCCGGAGCGGGCGGCCTTCGAAGGCTAGAAAGCTAGTTCAGCGCCAGGTGCGCCCGGAGGTAAAGGGCGCGCCCCGGCGCTCGGTAGCCCCAGATCGCCTCATAGCGCTCATCGAGGAGGTTTTCCCCGAGCAGGCTGAGCGTCACTCCCTCGTTCGGGTGAACGCTCACCTGGCCGCGCACTAAGGTCAGCGCATCGAGCTTCACCGTCTCCGCCGGAAAGGATGCGAAGTCCGT
>RGAU01000181.1 GCA_009919975.1 Gammaproteobacteria bacterium | reverse complement strand
CGGGCGCAGCGGGGAGGCAGATCGCGCTTGATCGCGCTCATCCCGGGCCTGAATGCTATCCAAAAGGGCGCGGAGATTAGCATCTAAGCCCTTTTCTATCAACTGCTTATAGCGACGTTCGGCGCGAGCCGGGGCGCTGGCGGAGAGAAAAATCTTGAGCGGCGCCCCGGGGAAAACCACCGTGCCCATGTCCCGTCCGTCGGCCACGAGGCCCGGCGCCTGGGCGAAGTCTCGCTGCCGGGCCAACAGCGCCTCCCGCACCGGCGGCAAAGCCGCCACCTGGGAGGCGGCCTGCCCCGCCGCATCGGTGCGGATAGCCAGGGAGACGTCCTGATCCCCGAGCCATACCCCACCGCCGGGGGCAAAGCGCAAAGCCAGGGACCGGGCGCGGGCTGCTAGCGTTTCCGCATCATCCAGAGCCACCCCAGCCTGCTGCCCATCAAGGGCCAGCACCCGATAAAGGGCGCCGGAATCGAGAAAATGCCAGCCGAGGCGCGTCGCCAGTGCCTCGCATAGCGTGCCCTTCCCCGCGCCGCTGGGCCCATCGACGGTGATCACCGGTGCCTTAGGGGGCGTCATGGGCTTCTCCAAAACTCTCCGCTAGGGCGGCATCGCGGGTGGCCCGGGCTCGGGCAATGGCCTCGAAAAGCGCGGTGCCATCTTCCGCTGCAATGGCCCCGCGGAAGGTCCGTAGGGTCGCCTCAAAGCGATCCAAGGCCTCCAAGAGCGCCGGTCCGTTGGTGGTGAAAATCTGAGACCACATGGTGGGGTCGGAGCCCGCAATGCGGGTGAAATCCCGAAAGCCCCCGGCCACGAGGCGGAAAATGGCCTCCCGGTGGGGATCGGCGCCGAGGGCGTCCACCAGGGCGAAGGCCAGCAGGTGCGGCAGATGGCTGGTCCGGGCCAGCACCGCGTCGTGCGCCGCAACGGACAGGGTTTCAATCTCGGCGCCCAGGGCGCTCCAGATCTGTTCGACCTTCCCCAGGGCTTCCGGGGCCGTGTCCCCGAACGGTGTCAGCACCACGCGTCGCCCTTGAAACAGAGCACCATCGCTCGCCGCCATGCCGCTTCGCTCGGACCCTGCGATGGGGTGCCCCAGCACCACCTGCCGCTGCAGGGCCGGCGGTAGGGCGCCGAGGGCTTCCGCAAGGGGCCCCTTGACGCTGGCCACGTCCGTCACCGTCGCCCCCGCCGCCAGGGCCGGCGCGAGGGTGGGGAGCACCGCCGCGGCCGCCGCCGTAGGCATAGCGAGGACAATCACATCCTCCGGGCCCAGGGTTTCCGGCATGGTGAGGGCGTGAAAGACCCCGGAGGCCTCCGCCGCGGCGCGGGCCGGCGCTGCCGTATCCACCCCGTGCAGCGTCCACCCCCCTGCCGCCCGAAGCCCCTGGGCTATGGAGCCCCCAATGAGCCCCGTGCCAAGGATGGTGACCCGCCGCAAAACCCTAGGCCGCCAGCTGCGCGCGAACGCGATCGAAACTTGCGAGGAAGCGGGCCATCTCCTCTGGCAAGCCCACGCTCACCCGCAGGTGCTGGGTGAGGCCATAGCCCGCCACGGGGCGCACAATCACGCCCTCCTGCAGCAGCGCATCGTAGTAGGCC
This sequence comes from Gammaproteobacteria bacterium, assembly GCA_009919975.1. Classification (GTDB taxonomy): domain Bacteria; phylum Pseudomonadota; class Gammaproteobacteria; order Pseudomonadales; family Azotimanducaceae; genus Salivita. Next base: position 3,608 of record RGAU01000181.1, on the reverse strand, counting down.
TTCGCCGCGCCCACTTCTATGGTCAGGAAGTTCCCGGCGCTCGGGATAAAGGGGATGGCCCGCTCGGCTGCGAGCCCCCCAGCCATCGCCAGGCTGTTGACGTTGAAGGGCTGGCGGAGGCGATTGAGAAGGCTGACGATCTCCGGGGCCGCCACGGCGTAGCCAAGACGAAGCGCCGCCAGGCCGTAGATCTTTGAGAAGGTCCGGGTCACGACTAAATTCGGATAGCGAGGCAGCAGGGACAGGGCCGTCCCCGACGCCGAAGGATGCTGGTACTCGCAGTAAGCCTCATCCACCACCACGAGCACCTGAGACGGCACGGCCTGAAGCAGGCTTTCAATCTCGGCGAGGCTGGCCACGGTCCCCGTTGGATTATTGGGATTGGCGATAAATAGGAGGCGCGTGGCGTCGTCCACGGCAGCGGCCATGGCCGGGAGGTCGTGGCCATAATCCTTGGAGGGCACGGCGCAGACCGTGCCCCCGGCCCCCGTAATAGCCAGGGGGTAAACCACGAAGGCGTGCTGATCGATCACCCCCTTCGTCCCCGGGGCCAGAAACACTCGGGCAATCAGCTCAAGCACATCATTTGAGCCATTCCCAAGGAGGATCTGATCGGGATGAAGGCCCTGCTGCGCCGCCAGCTTTTCCCGAAAGGTGTGGGCACTGCCGTCGGGGTAGCGGGATAAATCGGAGGCCGCGCGCGCCAGGGCCTCGCGTACGCTCGCCCCGGGGCCGCGGGGGTTCTCATTACTGGCCAGCTTAATGGCTTCCCGAATGCCGAGCTCCCGCTCGAGGGTTTCCACCGGCTTCCCCGGCTCATAGGGATGCATGGCCCGAATTTCCGGGCGAGCCTGCTGAAGAAGGGCGTCGAGTGCCTGTGCTGCCATGCTAAGTGCTGTCCTTGTAGGTCCCGTGGAATGGGAGTGATCGTGGTTGCGACTAGCGCTGCGGCCGAGGGTAGGAGCCCAGCACGCGCAAATCCAGGGCGAGCCTCTCGAGGGCGCCCAGGGCTCCTCGCACCGCGTCATCCTCGCGGTGCCCTTCTAAATCGACAAAAAAGGCGTAGGTCCATTGACCTAGCCGTGCCGGCCGGGACTCCACGCGAAGGAGGTTCACCCCTGCGGCACTAAAGGGCTCGAGGACGCGCAAAAGCGCGCCGGGCTCGTTCTTCGTGGTCACCACCAGCGACGTGCGATCGTCTCCGGAGGGCGCCACGGCTTGCCGGCCCAGCACGAAGAAGCGAGTGCAGTTGTCCGAGGCATCCTCTACGCAGCGCGCTTCGGCTCGGAGGCCATAGCGTTTCTGCGCGGGATCGCCCGCAAGGGCGGCGAGCTGCGGATTCTTCGCCACCTGCGCGGCTGCCTCGCCATTGCTGGCCGCGGGCACGCGGGTGAGCTGGGGCCAGTGTCGATCGAGCCAACCCCGGCACTGGGCCAGGGACTGGGGATGGGACCACACCGCTGTGAGCCCCTCGAGGGAGGCCTCAGGGTGAAGGAGAAAGTGCTGGTGAATGGGCAATTCAAGCTCGCCCACAATGGTAAGCGGCGTGGAGAGCAGCGCATCGAGGGACTGATTTACCACCCCTTCCGTGGAGTTCTCCACGGGGACGACGCCGAAGTCCGCTTGCCCCGCTTCCACCGCGCGGAACACCTCCGTAATGGAGGGGGCGGGGCGGAAATCGGCGAAAGCGCCAAAGTGCCGCTCCGCGGCCTGTTCCGTGAAGGTTCCCTCCGGCCCCAGGTACGCAACCCGCTGCGGGGCTTCCAAGGCCAGGCAGGCGGACATCACTTCCCGAAAAAGGCCCGCGATGACATCGTCCGAAAGGGGTCCCGGATTCGCCGCGCGAAGCCGCGCCAGCACCGCCGCTTCCCGCTCGGGGCGGTAAAAAGCAAGGCCATCCCCCGCGCCAGGTTCGGCAAAGCGGCGCTTGACCTCGGCCACGGCCTCCGCAGCCCGGGCCCGAGCATTGAAGCGCTCGAGGAGCTCGCCATCGAGGCGGTCGATCTCCGCGCGAAGGGCCGCGAGGGCTTCCGCCTCCTGAGCGCCTTCGTCCCTAGCCATGGCTCGCTTCGAAGTCGGCCATGTAGGCCACGAGCGCATCCACCGCGTCCTGGCCCACCGCGTTGTAGAGGCTGGCCCGCATGCCGCCCACGCTCCGATGCCCCTTAAGGTTCATGAGCCCCGCGGCTTCGGCGCCGGCGAGGAAGGGCTTATCGAGACCGGGATCGGGCAAGGTGAAGGGCACGTTCATCCAGGACCGGTAGGCCTGGTCCACCGGGGCGGTGTAAAAATCCGAGGCGTCGATGGCCGCATAGAGCGTCTTCGCCTTGCGCTCGTTGCGCTCGGCCATCACCGCCAGCCCCCCCTCCTGCTCGATCCACTCGAAAACGAGCCCGGCGAGGTACCAGGAAAAAGTAGGCGGCGTATTGAGCATGGAGTCTTCGTCAGCGAAGCCCTTCCAGGCTAGCAAGGCCGGAATATCGCTGCGGGCGCGATCGAGGAGCTCGCGCTTCACGATTACCAGCGTCAGCCCCGCGGGCCCCACGTTTTTCTGAGCCCCGGCGTAGATCACGTCCCAAGCATTCACATCGATGGGCCGGGACAGGATCGTTGAGGAGAAATCCCCCACTAGGGACACGCCCCCGGCATCGGGGGCCTCGGGAAATTCCACGCCGCCGATGGTCTCGTTGGCACACACGTGCAGGTAGGCCGCATCGGACGGCACGTTCCAGCTGGCGCGCTCGGGGATGGTGGTGAAATTCTCCCCTTCGCTGCTCGCCGAAACGACGACGTTCGCGTAGCGCCCAGCTTCCTTGATGGCCTTCTTTGACCAGGCACCAGTGTTCACGTAGGCCACGGTCTGCCCCGGGGTGGACAGGTTCAGGGGGACAGCGGAGAACTGCATGGTCGCCCCGCCCTGAAGGAAGAGCACGGCGTACTCCTCCGAAATACCCATGAGGGAACGCAGCCGCGCCTCCGCCGCTTCGGCGACGGCCAGGAAGGTGGATCCGCGGTGACTGACCTCCATGATGGACATGCCCGTCCCCTGAAAATCCAGGAGTTCTCGCTGCGCTCGCTCAAGCACGGCGGTGGGCAGCGCGGCTGGCCCTGCGGAAAAATTAAAAGCGCGGTTCACTCGTTAGATTCCTCTTGGTTATCAGCTGCGTCCTCTTCCGTTTCGACGATGCGCTCAAGGCCCACCAGCTGCTCGCCGTCGCGAAGATTAATGAGGCGAACCCCCTGCGTATTGCGACCGAGCACGGAGATTTCCCCCACCCGGGTCCGTACGAGCGTGCCCTGGTTGGAAATCAGCATAATTTCGTCGCCCTCGCCCACCTGCACGGCGCCCACCATGTCGCCGTTACGCTCGGTGGTTTGCATGGCGATGACCCCCTGCCCGCCCCGGCCCCGGAGGGGGAAGTCTTCGACCTGGGAGCGCTTGCCATAGCCGTGAGCGCTGGCCGTTAGAATCATGGCGCCCGGGTCAGGGACGATGCAGGCGATGATTCGGTGGCCGCTGCCAAGCTTCGCCCCGCGGACCCCCCGCGCCGTCCGGCCCATGGCCCGCACGTCCGATTCCTTGAAGCGCACGGCCTTGCCGGAGGAGG
>RGAU01000019.1 GCA_009919975.1 Gammaproteobacteria bacterium | reverse complement strand
GGAGGGCACCCCCATGGGGAGCTACACGAAGCTCCTCGGCGAGAAGGGCGTGAACAACGTCGTGGCCTATCTGCGTAGCCAGGCCTCGGGCTGGGCACCGGACCCGGTCAAGCTGCGCACGCCGCCGACGCCGGATCAGTACGTTCTGAATCCTGAAGGGGAAGATCCGAACTTCACCATTCGCGTGGAGTACCAGGAGAAGCGCTACAAGACCGATGGCCTCTATGAGGGGCGCTACGTTCCTGCCGCGGAGGTGGTGAAGGCCCTGGAAGAGAAGAAGCGCTTTATTCTCCTCGACACCCGGCCGGCCTCGGCCTGGCAGCGAAGCCACATCCCTGGCGCCGTGCCCATGCCCTATTATCGGGACAAGGAGCGGGCGATCGATCTCCAGCTGCCCGATCCCTCCGAGGGCGTCATGATCGTGGCCTACTGCGCCTGCCCTCACGCCGCCTCGGATTACGTGATCAACAACCTCCGGGAGCTCGGCTATCCGGCGGAGCTCACGGCGGTGATCGACGAAGGGATCCTCGTGTGGACCGCCATGGGCCTGCCCGTGGTGGCCGGCGAGAGCCTCGCCAGCAACTAACCCTGCCGCCCCCCTCGGGGCCTGGCCGAAGAAAGCGCCCGCATCCCGGGCGCTTTTTTTTTGCCCCAAGCTTTGTCACCGTGGGGGCCTGTGAGGGGAAGGAGGGGATCATGACCGAATGGGTTCGCTATGAAGTGCCGGCGCCGGGGGTGGCGCGCATTACGCTGAACCGGCCCGCGCAGGCCAACGCGCAGAATCGCCATCTGCTGTACGCCTTGAATGACGCACTGGATCGGGGCGCCCAGGACGATGCCATCAAGGTGCTGCTCATCGCCGCCGAGGGACGTCACTTTTCCTCCGGGCATGATCTGTCCGGGGACGACGACGCGCCCTTCGAGGACGTCGCCCTCGGGCCCTGGGGGGGCTTCGACGCCCCGGCTATGGAAGGGCACTGGGCTCGGGAGGAGGAGGCCTACTTCGGCCTGTGCTGGCGCTGGCGGAATATTCCTAAGCCCACGGTGGTGGCGGTGCAGGGCAAGGTGATCGCCGGAGGGCTCATGCTCGTTTGGCCCTTTGATATCGTGGTCGCCAGCGACGATGCCACCTTCCAGGATCCCGTGGTGGCCTTCGGGGCCAACGGCGTGGAGTACTTTGGCCACCCCTGGGAGTTTGGGGTGCGCAAGTGGCCCGGGAGCTCGGGATGGTGAATCGGGTGGTCCCCCGGGATGCGCTGGCGGAGGCGAGCCTAGCCCTAGCGGCGGAGATCGCCCAGCAGCCGGCCATGGGTCTAAAGACCGCCAAGGCCTCCATCAACCAAGCCCAGGATGCGCAGGGGTTCTTCAATTCCCTCCGAAGCGCCATGGGCCTTCAGCAGCTGGCCCATGCCCAGAACTACCTCGTGCATGGCATGGCCGTAGATCCTAGCGGAGCCGAGCGGGTGAAGGCGCTGGTGAAGGCGCCGCCCCTGGGGGCTCCTGAGGCGGAGTAAGGGCGTGCGCTAGCGGCGTGCGCTAGCGGCGTGCGCTAGCGGAAGCGCTCCAGTCCGACGAAGGTGCCGCCGTTGCGCCGGGCCAGCTCGCGCATGAGGGTGGCAAAGCGCTCCCCCGTATCCTGAAACTGGGGGGGCGCTGCAAATTGCACGGGGAAGCCGACGCCGTGAATACGAACGCGGCGCTGTCCCGAGCTGTCACTGCGGTTAATTCGATCCACCGTATCGATCACGGCTTCGATGGAAGCGCCGGTAAATTCATCGCCGAATACGTAGAGGGAAATTTTTCGGTCCGGCGCCCAGAAGGTGTTGATGGCTCGCGTAATGCCCTCCACCGGGGAGGAATTCGAGAAGGGGCTCCAGCTGCGGATGCGGTCCGTGATGATGGCGCGCCGTCCCGGCGTATCGGGAATCCACTGCCCAGCATAGCTGCTGAACATGTACTCCCCCATGTCGTTCATGACCTGAATGCCCTTCACCTCCGGATAGACCTCAAGGGTTTCGATGAGCTTCTGCGTCATCAAATCCCAGGCGTAATTGAACATGCTGCCGGAGGTATCGATGATGAAGATGATGTACTCGCTATCGGCGGGAATCCCGCCCACCAGATCATTGCGGGCCCGGTAGTTCTGCCCCAAAAGGCGTTGAAGGGTTTCCGATAGGGACTGGCGGGCGTCGGCCAGGGCGCGTCCCTCCGCCTGGGCGTCGGCGAGGGCGTCAGCGGCACGTTGCGCCTGAACCTGGAGGGCCGCTTCCGCCGCCCGCTGCGCGGCCAGTTTTTCCTTCAGCGCTTCGATGCGCGCTTGGGCGGCCGCTGCGTTTTCCTGAAGGTCATCGCGCTTGGCCTGAGCCGAGAGCACGGCGGCTTGCAGGGTGGCGGCGTCCCCGGCGAGGCCCTCAGCGCTCGCCCGGGTGTCCTGGGGGGCAACGCTTTTGGTGATGATCAACAGCAGGATGACCGCGCCAAAGCCGCAGGAGACCACGTCTAGAAAGGCCAGGCCGCTATCCGCCACGTCGCGTCTTGGGCGCGCCATCAGGGCCAGTCCTCCGCCGGGCTCATGAAGCTGCCTCCGCGCTGCGTGGCCAGGCGCCAGTAGAGAGACGCGGCGAGGGGGTCCCCCTCGAGGGGTAGCAAAATGATTTGGAGCGGAATGGCGGGGGGCAGGGCCCGCACCGCGTCGTCGAAGAGCCGTCGGCGCTGAGCGCCGGTAACGGTCCCTCGGGGGCTATCCCCGGGGCTCAGGGTCGGTAGCCCGTCGGTGATGAGAATAATGTTATCCGGGGCGGGGCTCAGGCCCTTAACCGCTTCGAAAACTGCCTCTAAGTTGGTGCCGCCCGTGGGAAGCAGGGCCAGCGCGGCTTCCGTGGCGTCCCCGAGCCGTTGGCTGTTTACGGGCAGCCAGGTGCCTTCCGTGCCCGCAAGGGCCGGTTCCCAGCCCTCGCTGAAGGCGTAGAGCTGAAAGGCGCTGGTGAGGGGTAGCTGGGAGACGAGCCATTCCACCGTACCCTTGGCGCGCTGCCACTTAGACGCCGCCTGCTGAGCTTCGGGAGCCATGTTCCGCAGGCGAAGCACGTTGACGATGGTGTCATCGAGCATGCTGGCGGAGCGATCGAAGAGGATGAGGATTCGCTCGCCCCCCACGCGAAGTCCCGTGAGGTATTGCCGTTGCCCGTCCCCCTGAATGCTTCGCGCGGCGGTTCCTTGCTGATCGTCCCCGAAGCGGCCCTGGCTATCGACCTCCGCCTGCAAGGTCTCGACGGCTTTGGCCAGTTCCTTGGCCTCCGCGGCGGAGGCCTCGGCCTCCTCCAAGAGCGCTTGCAGTTGCGCCTGCTCGGCCTCTAGGCGCGCCTGCTGGCTGGCTTGAGCTGGGGAGAGGGCTTGGGCCTGGGCTTCCAGGGCCGCGAGCTGCGCCGTTAGGGCAGCCTGTGCCTGCTCTGCGCTCTTCAAGTCCTGCTCAAGCTGGCTAACGGCGGTGGTGAGGGGCTCGGTGATGGCCGCGCGGCTTTCCTCAATGCCGTGCTTGGTGATCAGGAACACGAGCACCACGGCGCCAAAGCCACAGGACATAATGTCGAGGAAGGACAGACTGAAGGGCGTGGATCCCCGTTGCCCTCGCTTAGCCATCAGCGGCCTGGACGTGAATCAGCCGCAGGGGAAGGGCCTCCGTTCCCAAATGGACGGTTTGTCCAAGGGCAAGGGGGAGGGGACCGGAGATAGGAACGCCGTCGAGGCGGACCGGAGTCTCGGGCATGAGGCGCCAGCCGCCTTCGCTGCGCTCTAGGTGCCCAAGTCGGGGTAGGGCAAGGGTTTCCGTGGGTCCCTCGGGGCCGCCCAGGGCCAGGGTGGCCTTGCCTTCCAGGGGCAGGGCGAGCCAGCCCAGGAGCACGTGCGTCGGCGCAGCCGTGGCCGCCAGGGCGCTGGGCAGTTCCAAGGGGGCGCCAAGGCTTGGCGCCGGAGTCTGCGGAAGTGCCGGGGCAGGCGCTGGTGGTGCCTGGGCATCCAAGCGAGCCGGGACGGCGAGGGTGGTGAGATAGCTCAGGGCGCCCACGGTTCCCCGAAGCGCTTCTCCTTGAGCCTCGAGCCCAGCCCAGAGGCGCGCGGCGCTCAGGGGTTGAAGAGGCTGGCCAAGGCCCTCGGAAAGGTGTGCCGCAAGGCCTGGGAAGCGGCCGAGGCGCTCGTGGAGCCAGACCGTGCCCTCGGGCAGGGGCTGAGCCTTGAGCGCCTCCAGGAGCGCGTCATAGCGCCCCTTCACCTTCCCCAGCAGCGTGCTGCCCTGGAGGGTCAGGGCGAAGCGCTGCCCGTTGACCGTCAGGGCGGCCTCCGGCGCCTCCCCGCGGCTAAGGGCCTCAAGCCAGCCCGGCAGGGCGTCAAAGAGCGCCTGTTCGCTGGCGCCGGTGTGGAGGGGGTCAAAGCGCGTTTCTGCCACAAACTGATCGGCGATGGCGCTGAGCCAGCAATCCTCAAGGTCCGTAAGGGCCGCCGCCGGTAGGGGCGAGACTGCCGTGCGCTCCAGCCGCTCAGGGTGCTGGGTAAAGGTGCTCACGAGGCCCTGGTGTAGGCCCCCGTCGATGACGGCATGGTGCCCCGCGGCGAGGGGGCTGGCCCCCGCCAGGGAGAGGAGGGCGCTATCAACGAGCCCCACGGCGTCGAAGGCGCAGGCGTCGGCGATGCCGAGGAGCAGGGCGAGCTGCTGCCGATTCCAGACGCCGGGCACGGCGAGCAGGGCTTCTCCCGAGGGATCGGCGCCGGCCTGCCAGAGGCCCTGGAGCTGGGCATGGATGAGATCGGCGTGGGTACGCGCCCGTTCCAGAGGCTGGGGCAGGGGGTCCGTGCTCAGCCGATGGAAGTGCTCGTTCATGACCTTCGCCGGCTCCCGCCGTACCCAGGCGGCAGCGGCGTGCCCAAGGAGCAGGTCCTGGCCCTGGGCCAAGGCCAGCCCGGGTTCACACTGTTCCTGCCCGGCGCCGGTGCGAAGCCGAAGGCCGCCGTCGTTTAGCTCGAAGGCCGCGAGGGTCATGTGCGCACCTGCAGATGCTGGATCAGCTCCCGGTCCGCGTAGCTGTGCGCCTCAAGGACGAGGCGTTCCTGGAGCAGCTGCAGCTGGTGGACGAGGAACATGATGAGGATGCTGATCAAAAGGGCGACAAAGGTGGAGTTAAAGGCCACCCCCAGGGCTTCCGTGACCCCCGTGATGTCCCCTTGCACGGCCTGGTTGGCCTGGCTGAGCGCGTCCCCGATGCCGCGGACCGTGCCAATGAACCCGATGGAGGGAATGGCCCAGGCGATGTAGCGCACCATGGACAGTTCGGAATCGAGGCGTTCTCCTTCCGCATCGCAGACGTTGCGCACCGCCTCCGAGACATCTTGGACATTGCGCGTGGCCGCGAAGCGCTGGAGGGCCGCGCTCAGGGCTCGGGGCAGAAGGGCCCGTTGCTGCGCCGGCTCTAGGTTCTGAAGGGGGCGGAGGTAGGTCCGCACGTCCTCAGGCAACACGCTCATGCCCGGGGTCACGGGAAGGAGCTTTTGCTCCAGCAGAGCGCGTTCCCGCAGGCCCGATCGCGCCTTGTAGCCCATGATGGCCATGGCCCAGAGCATGAGAATGAAGCAAGCCTCCTGCTCGAAGTCTCGCAGCACCACGGCCAGGTGACGCTCCGGGACGTAGTTTTCATCCGCGGCCGCTGCGGCCCGCTGCTCCGCCAGTAAGGTTTCCGCTTCCGGGCGAATGGCCGTCACGTAGATGGCGTGCACGAAGAGCGCCGCAAACAGCAGGGCGAAGAGCTGATAGGCAAATTCACTGCGTAGCGTATCTCGCATGGGCGGTCCTAAATATCCTTGGGAAAGGCCACGGCGCGGTCTTCCGACACTTGCTCCGTAGGAATGAAGCGGCGCGGCGGGGTGCCAGCGGCCTTCGCCGCCTGGGCAGGTGCCGCTGCGGGGGCGGCAGCCGAGGCCGGTTCAACGGCTGGGGTCGCCCCTTCTACGCGGGGCTCGCCGCTCGGTGCCGGGGCGTCTTCGGCCCCAGCGCCCGGGGCTAGCATCGCGAGCATGAGCATCCCCAGCGCGATGGCGCCGAGGCTGCGTGGTCCAAGCCGCCCGACCCTATGATGCGCCATTACGGCGTGCCCTCCTGAGGCTCAAACCACCGGGCGATGCGGAAGCCCAAGTCCTGCCGCCCGTCTTCGCCGTAGTCGCGGAAGGCGAGGCGCAGATCCAGCATCCAGCTGGACCCACGGATGACATGATAGCGCCCCCGGCCGGGGCCGAGGGGGTCCTGCCCCTCGGGGCCAAGGACCTCTTCCGTCGCGCCGTAAAAGTCGTTGATCCATTCCGCTACGTTCCCGCCGAGGTCGAAGAAGCCAAAACCGTTGGCCTTGAAGGTTCCGACGGGGGCGGTCGCAAGGTGGCCGTCGAGGTAGCCCGGAATGGTGCGGGCGAGGAGGTGGCGCACCGTATCGTCGGCGTAGTTGCCCTGACGATTGGCTTCCGGACTGCGACTGTCCCCCCAGGGGAAGCGGCGGGGAGGGCCGCCTTCGTCCATCCGCGCGGCGAAGGCCCACTCGGCCTCCGTGGGCAGGCGATAGCCCGTGGCGTTGGGATCAAAGCCCGTCACCTCGTCGCCCTCGAGGGTATAGACCCGGGGTAGGCCTTCTTGGTCCGAGAGCCAGTTGCAGTAGCGCACGGCGTCAAGCCAGCGGACCGAAACCACCGGGTAGTCGGGTTCCTCCAGGGTCGTGCCTTCGAAGTCCCCAGAGCGGTGCTTGGGAGCAAAGCGCTGGAACTGAGCATTGGTGACCTCGTGGGTGCCCAGGTAGAAGGGGCGGCTCACGGTGACCTCGCGCAGCACCTCGTTGGCGCGCCGCCCGGGCTCCCGGCGCGAGGCCCCCATGGTGAAGGTGCCGCCCTTCAGTAGCTGGAGCGTTTGCCCGTCGGGGGCGGAGAGGATCGGCGTCATGGCTGCGCGGCGCGCCTCGGCGATGGTCAGGAGGGAGACCTCGAGCGCTTGGGGGAAGCCGGGCCGCGGGGTGACGGTACGCTTGAAGGGCACGTAGCCGGGCTTGCTGACTTCGATGGTGACGGGACGCGCCGGCAGTTGGAAAAGGGGGCCGGTGTTCGTGGTAGGCGCGCCATCAATGCGCAGGGTGGCGTCCGCTGGAGCGAAGCTCAGGCGGAGCTCGCCCAGTTCCGGTTCCAGCACGAGCTCTCGGGTCACCGTCCCCCGGGCCGGGGCCGTGCCCGCCTCCCGGTGGGGCCCGTAGCCCGCCTTGAGCACCTCGAGGCGGTAGGGCGCCTTGGGCGTCAGGGCCAGGGTGAGGGGCGTAGCCCCCACGGGGCGGCCGTTTAAGGTCACCGCCGCCCCGGCCGGTTCACTTGCCAAGCGCAGCTGCACCGGCGCCGGAGTGAGGGTCAGGGGCTCCAGCGTTTGGTCCTGTCTTGGCGCCGCCAGCACCGCAAGGCGCCGGGGGCTGTAGCCGTCGAGCTTGAATTCCAGGGTATGGGAGCCAGGAAGTACAGGCAGGCGCGCAGGCGTGCGGCGCCCGGCCCGTTCCCCGTCGATCCACACCTCCGCCCCGGCGGGGTCCGTCTCCAGGGCCAGTTCGGCCCAGCGTCGCTCCAGCTGCACGAGGGCTGTCTGGGTGCGGCCGCGGCCGGCTACGACCAGGGTGAGGCTTTGGGGCTCGTAATCCTTCGCGCGCACCGTCAGGGCCTGGGGGCCGGCGGGGAGGGTTAGGGGGCCTCCGTCGGCGCGCAGTATTTGCCCGTCGGCGAGCTCGATTTCCGCGTCCGCTAGGGCCGTGCCGGAAACGCCCTGGACCGCCACGGTCACTTCGCCGGCCGCAGGCTGGAGCGTCAGCCGGACCTGCGGTGGGCTGCCGGCTTCCACCAGCAGCGGCTGGCGGTAGGGTTCGTAGCCTGGCGCCGTGGCCCGTAGGGTGTAGGTGCCGGGTAGGACCAGATAGCGGTCCGCTAGCGGGAAATAGGGGCCGCCGCTAAGGCTCACGCTGGCCTCCCGGGGGGTGACCTGCACCGTGAGCCCCTGGGCCAGGAACACGAAGACGAGGGGCAGAAGCAGGAGCGCCGCAAACCAGGGCCAGCGCCGGCGCCGGCGCCGTTCTTCCTGGGGCGGGGGCGCCGCGCCGGGAACGTAGGGGCTCGGGGCGATGGGCTCGCTGGTCATGCTAAATGCGATCCCGGCAAACCACGGCAATGGCCGGGGGCGTCGCCTCGAGGGGGACGGTGAAGGTGACGCGAACGTCGCGATAGCCATCCCGGGATCCCAGCGCCACGTAGTTCCCCGGGCGTAGGGTCAGCGCCTGCTCCGTGAGGGCACCAAGGTGGCGCACCTTTAGGACCTGCACGGTGGTTTTTCCATCGGATTCGAGGCGTACGGTGCGGGGCCTTTCCGCCGAGGCTAAGCGGGTCCTTAGGGCCTCCACCTGCTGCGCCAGACGCGGCTCGGCGGTCAGGAAGGGCCTCGCGAGGGCAAGGGTTTCTCGGGCGTGGCGAAGCACGGCGTCGCTCGGATCTTGCCCGAGGGTGCGCTCCGCCTCCTCTAGGGCGCCCGCGAGGGCTAGCCGGTCCGTCATGGCTTGCCGCCCCGCCTGGGCGAAGGCCAGGGTGCCATCGAGGGCGAGCGCCTCTTCATAATGGGCCAGGGCATCGCTGAAGGCTCCGGCGCGACGCGCCGCCTCGGCCTGATCTCGAAGCGCCGCGAGGCGCGCCTCGAGCCGCTGGGTCGCAACCAGCGCGAGCCCTTCCTCCGCTGCGGCGGCGCCGCCATCGAGCGTCAGGGCGTTCTTAAAGGCGCTTTCCGCCCCGGCGTAATCCTGGCGCCTAAGGGCGTCATAGCCCTCCCCAAGGGCGGCTTCGAGGGCCTGGCGGCGGCGTTCTCGGCTGAGGGTCTGGCTCAGGGTGGCCACGCCGGGGGCATCCCCATCGAGGCTCCGGGCCTGCTCGAGGTAGCTATCCGCTTCTGACCAATCTTCGTTGGTGAGGGCGATTTCAGCCCGGGCCAGGGCAGCCAGCACGGCGGGCCGCAGCTCGGCCCGACGCAGGCCGCGCTCAGCGTCTTCCCGAAGCGCGGTGTTATCCCCGGCCATGGCTCGAAGCAGGGCGTAGGCCGCCTCCGCCGCGGCGAACTCGTTTGCCTCGAGGCGCGTGGCGGCTTCCGTGGCCTGCGCTGCTTGCCGGGCAGGGAGGGTGGCCCAGAGGGCCTCGGCCCCTTGCAGGGCCGCTTCGTAGGCACCCAGGGCCGCCTCAAGTTCGCCGGCGAGGAAGGCCGCGTCCCCCGTTTCCGCCTGCTGCGTTAGGGCGGCCAGCTCGTCCTTGGCCCAAAGGGGTGCGCCGTGATCCTCAAGTTCCGTGCGCCGGGCAAGGAGGCGGCGCAGCGTGCCCTGAGCGGCTTCCCGGGCTGCCTGGCTGGCTGCATCGGCAAAGGGGGCGGGACTCGGCGCCGGAGGCTGGGCCCCGGCGCCCGCGACCTCTGCACCGGATCCTTCCTCCGCTGGGGCGTGGCGTGGTGCTTCCGGCGTTGGGCTGAGCTGCCCCAGCAGGAAAAAGCCGCCCACCCCAAGGGCGAGGGCGAGGACCCCGAGGACCGGCGCAGAGGGGCCGGAGGTGCCTTGGCTCTGCGCTCGGGGAGGTTCCGGCCGTACCCCCGCAAGGGTTACGGGCGTTGGCCGGATAGGATCTTCCGGGGTGGGGCGCTCAGCCATTAGGGCTCCGCGGTGCCGAGTTCAGCGCGATAGAGCTCCCCCAGAATCGTTCGCCACTTGTCATATTGCTCATCGACGGTGCCCGTCAGGGTGTAGGTTTGCTCATCCAGGGCAAGGACCTGGGGGGCCACTACGGCCTCGAGGTTGCTCGCCAGCTCGCGAATCGACTCCAGGTGCATGGTGGCTTCCACCCGCTTATCGAGGCCCGATTTTAAGGTGACCGCGCCCCCGGCAACACCCAGGGCCCCGGCGTAGCGGGTCGCGCCGTCGTCGGAGGCCATGGCAGCGATGCCGCCAAGGACGGCCACGGTGCCGATGATCGTTCGATTGCGCGCCTGACGTTGAAGTTCCGCGAGGGCCAGGGCCTCTTCATAGCTGAAGGCTCGAAAGTCCTGGTAGGCGGGGGCCATGGCCGTTTCGAAGCCCCGGTAGTACTGATCGAGCGTGTCGAGGAATAGGTATTCCCGTTCTCGTACGCGATTAATCCGGGTCATCATGCTGTCCCCCTCCGCCGGGAGGCGACGCAGGGTGCTGCGTCCATCGGCGCTCGTGCTGAGATAGGACTCAAAGCGTTCCGGGGCGAAGCTTTGGGCAAAGCGCATCTTGCTGAGGAGGCGAAGACGCTCTAAGCGATCGTCGCTTCGCTTTCTGAGGCTTGCGGCTAAATCGTTGGCAAAGCGCACGTAGAGGGGCTGAAAGGGATCCTGTCCCTGGGGCGCGTCCGCATCGTAGGCGTATTTGCTCGTTCGATAGCTGTAGGTGTTTTCCACCCACACTTCGCCGCTGGCGTCGATGGCCTTAAGGGCTAGGCTCAGGGCCTCCCCATCCGATTCCTCGATCTTGCCCTCGATCACCAGGTCCACGGCCTGGCTTTCCCGGGGAATGATGCGCACGGCTCCCCAGTTTCCACTGTTTTCCAGGGTGTTGCGCAGGACGCCGGGTAGATAGCGCGCCTCGGCCTTGCGTACGTCCGGCTCGATGCCGAGCTTCTCTCGCTCTTCGAAGCCCTCGGGGATATTCGGATCGAAGAGAAAGATGCCCACGTCGAGGAGGACGTGTTCGGCGCGCTCAGCTACCTGGAGCTCGGGCCGCTCAACCCGCTTCACCGTGGTGGACACGCAGCCGCTCAGCACGAGAAGAAGAAGGGGTAGGGTTAGAAGGCGCATGAGGGCTCCTAGGCTCCGTTGGCTTTATAGCGTCGATACTCTTCCCACAGCTTCTCGCGAAGCGCGGGATCCTGCTCCGCCATGGCCGCTTCCCGCAGCTGGCGGGCGATCACGTCGTCATCGGACGCATCGGCGAACTCCTCCGGCACCTCCACGGGGCCCGTGGGCCCGGTGCTTGGGGTGTCTTCGGGCACGTTGCCGCCGCCACCCTGGCCGCCCCGGGGTTGTTCTGGGGGCAGGGGGGCGGGGCGCCGGCTTGGGGCGCTCGCTTGCTCAGAGCCGCTCCCGCCACTCGCTTCGGCGGGTTTTGCGGGCTCGGGGAGCCGATCCCCCTGGGCAAGCACCGGGCCTCGCTGTTCCAGGATCATGCCATCGAAGCTTTCTAAAGCGCGTTCCAATTCGGCTTCGAGGGAATCCACCGCATCCGCCGTCCCCGAAGGCGCGCTGCTGCCACTGGAGCCCGCCGTGTCGTAGACCGTTTCATAGCTCTGGGCACTGCTCGCGCCCCCGCTGTCCCGCTTGATCCAGCCGTCGTCTTCACCCTTGCCGCCGCCGGTGCCCGGGGCAGAGCCTGGTGCCTGCCCCGTTCCCGCGGTGCTTCCCGCCGGGCTTCCGGCGGGGCTGCTGCCCTGGCCCTCAGGGGCTGTGCCTTCGGCCCCTCCGGTCGACGCTCCCGCCGTGCTCCCGGAGCCCTGCGCACCCTCCACAATGGGGCCGCCGGGCTGGGCCCCTTGCTGGGCTTCGACGTCCTTGAAGACGGACCACACGCTATCGAGTACGCCATTGCCTTCTGCGGTGCCGCTGCCTTCCCCAGCCGCGGTTCCGGCCCCCGCGCCGGCGTCCGCGCCGGCGGTGGCGCCTGAACCTGAGTCACCTTGGCTGCCGCCCGTGCTCGAGCCGGAGCTTGAGCCTGAGCTTGAGCTTGAGCTTGAGCCCGAGCTGGGGCTTGGGAGGGAGGCTCCGGCGCCGCCCCCTGCGCTTCCCGACGATCCCGACGATCCCGATGAACTGGACGAGCTGGACGAGCTGGACGAGCTGGACGAGCTGGACGAGCTGGACGAGCTGGGCGGGGAGGGCATCCCCGGAGGACGAGGCAGGGAGGGGATGGGCGATTGAATGACCACGCCGCTGTTTTGTCCTGGCGTGAAGACATCAAGTACGCGGTCGAGCACGCCATCGACGGTCACGCCGCCGCCGGTCTTGCCATCGTCCGTAGCTGCTCCCTCTGAGCCATCGCCATTCCCCGTGCCCTCCGCTGCGTCTACAGCGTCATTCAGCACGTCGAGCGCGCCCTGGGCTTCGGGGCTAGGCGCGGGCGCCGCAGCGTTGGTGTCGCCAGCAGCGGGCGCGGCGTCGGATGCTGAGGTATCGAAAGCCGCGGTTTCGGTGGGCGCAGGGGCATCGGCGGAGGTTGGCGCGGTAGCGCCAAAGACGCCGGGAGCGCTCACAAGGGCCGCGATGAGAACGAAAAGGCGCCGGGCCGCGCTGGGAATCGCAGGGGGCTCGCTTCCGATCATCACGCAAACTCCTCGCTACAGAGACTTCTGACTGTGCCCGGTGGGAATGAAGCTGGCCTGAATCATGGGGTCTCTTCGGGAGGGGCCTCACTTTCGCTTCTCGGGAGGGCGTCCCCTTCCTCCTCGGGCTCAGCCTCCGGCGTCGGGGGCGGACCCAGGAACGGAAATTCGTGGCGTGCTTCAAGCCAATCGGAATCCATCGCCTCTCCGGCCACCATAATGGGGCGGAAACGGGCTTCCTTGAGGGCGCGCTTCAGGCGGAAGTTTAAGAGGTCTTCGGGGCCAAAGTCCGTAATTTCCACCTCGAAGGCCCGCCCCCGGGTATTGACCCGGTAGCGGTAGTCAATGAAACCCAGCTGGGGCTCGAGCCCCGTGCGGTCCGAGGGAACACGGGCCTCCGGAAGGTGGAGAACCACCGGCTCCGGGGCGGCGAAGAGGGCGTCCACGGCGGGGGGCTCCCATTCCGCTTCAAGCAGGTGAGTCTGGGCTTGCCGATAGCGCAGGGCTGCGGCGGTCCATTTGTCGAAGACGAGGTGCCAGTCCCCGAGCTCAATGAGCCCGTCGGCGTAGAGCTTAGGATCCACCGACTCTTGGGCGTCGTAGATCTCGAGGACCCGTTGAAGCGCGCTCTCGCCCTGGCCATAGCGCCCAAGCATCATCCGCTCGTCCTCGATGGGCAGGTTCTGACGGTTAGGGCCGGTGGTGGTAAAGGTAAAGGCCGGCGTGTCGTTCTGTCCTTCGGCGGGGAAGCGCTCGGCGCGGAAGGAGCCGGCGAGGCCCTTCAGGGCGGGGATCAGGCGTAGATCCTATTGCTCTGTTCGAAATTGCCCTGGCGCAGGGACAGCTGGGTCAGTTCGGCCAAGATGGGCAGCTGGGACAGGTCGTGGAGACCTAGGTTCATGCGATTGAGGTATTGGGCCTGGGCTAAGGCCTCCCCAGCGCTTTCTAGATCACCAAGGGATTGCTCCGCGGCGGCGAGAATGCGGAGCCCAAGCACCTGCTGCTGATCCCAGGGGCCAAAGCGAGCGCGAAGATCCTCCAGCGTGTCGGAGACCGTATTGCGGGCCTCGAAGGCGCGACCTTCCTGGTACTGAAGGAGGGCGAGGCGGATTTGCCGCGCGAATTCCTCCCGCTCCGGGTCGCTCTCCACCGGTGCCATGGTGAGCTCCGGGGCTTCGGTGGGTTTTTGGGTAAGGCCTTGCGCCGGGGCGCTCAGGGCCGGGAGGGGAAGCAAGAGCGTTAGGGCGAGCAGGGCTGCGCGCCGGGCGCGGTAGGCGCGCCACCGGAGGGTCCTCGGCTGAATTTTGCCTCGACGCACAACTGCCCCCTGTCCATGGCCCGCGGTCCCCATTGATGCGGTCCCTCGGCGGGAAGTCAAGGGCCGCCGTTGACGCCTTCGCCTACCGTGGACAGACTCCCGGTCCCAAAGTGGAGTTCTCCTCATGTCTGATGCGCCAACCCGCCTCGATGCCTCGGGCCTTCGTTGCCCCGAACCGCTTATGCTGCTGCGTCAGCGCATGCGTCAGCTGGCCCCGGGAGATCGGCTTGAGGTGCTAACCACGGATCCCGCATCGGTCCGGGATTTCGAGCAGTTCAGCCGCTTCGTGGGCCACTCCATCCTCAAGCAGGAGGAGGCCGAGGGCGTGTTCACCTTCCTTTTTGAGTGCGCGCCTCGGTGAACGGCGCCTGGCCCTGTGGCGCGGAAGCCCTCTGCAGGCTATTCGATGGGCTATTCCTCGAAAGGGAGGGAACCCAGCTACGGGGAGGCGCCCCGGAGCCCCTCTTTTGCCCGGGCTTTGGTGCTGCGCCCGCGGTGATCTATTTTCGGCTCGACTACCAGGCGAGCGCCTTACACGAAGTGGCCCACTGGTGCCTAGCCGGGGCCCGGCGGCGGCAGCGTGTGGATTACGGCTACTGGTATGCCCCGGAGGGCCGGGACGCGGCGCAGCAGGCGGCCTTTTTTGCCGCGGAAGCGGCGCCCCAGGCCTTGGAATCGCTGTTTTGCGAAGCCCTGGGGGTGCCCTTCGCACCGAGCGTGGATAACCCCGGGGCGCCGGCGCCGGATCTGGCTCCTTTCCTTTCGGCTCTGCATGAGCATCGTCAGCGCTGGCAGGCGAAGGGCCTCCCGTCCCGGGCGGCGCGCTTCCGGGACGCCCTGGCGGCCTTCAGACCGTCGTGACCCCGCCGAACGCCCTCTGGCTCATCGATGCCAGCGCCGTTATTTTCCGCAGCTATTTTGCGATGGCGGCCCGGGGCCTCGAGGGACCGGGCCTGCCGCCGCCGGTGCGCCTCGCCTGGCTGCGCTTTCTGGTTAAGCTGCGTCGGCAGCTGCCGGAGTCCGCGCGCCTTGGGGTGGCCTTCGATGAGGCGCTCGGATCTGGTTTTCGCCACGCCCTCGATCCAGCCTACAAGGCGCAGCGTCCGCGGCCCGACGACGCGCTGAAGGCAAGCTTTAGACAGTGCCGAGCCCTCACCGGTGCCCTGGGTATTCCTGAGGCGGCGAGCCGTCGCTATGAGGCCGATGACTTGCTCGCCCTCGCGGTGCATCGGGGCCGGCCCCGCCCCGTGGTGCTCATGAGTACGGATAAGGATTTGCTGCAGCTGCTGCGCCCCGGGGATAGGCGCTGGATACCTGGTGCCTCGGCGCCGGAAAGCTACGCCCAGCTTCGGCAGGCCTTAGGCTTTCCGCCCGAGGCCATGGCGACCTACCTGGCCCTGACCGGCGATGCGAGCGACGGCATTGCCGGGGTGCCTGGCATCGGCGCGAAGACTGCGGCCCGGCTCTGTGCGCGCTTTCCCGATCTGCCCACGCTCTACGGGGTCCTGGAGGCGGAAGGCCCGGAGGCCCTCGGGCCCCTGACCGGGGCGGCGGGCATTGCGAGCAAGCTCCTGCGGGGGCGCGAGGCCGCTTTCCACGCGCTCAAGCTAACCCGTCTTTCTGGCGCCGTGCCCCGGCGCTTTGATCCCGCCGCTAGAGCCCTCCCGCCCCTCACCAAGGCACGGCTAGAAAAGGCCTTTCATGCCGGTGGGCTGGTAGGCTATGCGCTCTAGCGTCGCCTAAGGATTACGCCCGTCGTGAAGCTGCTTGTGGATGAGAACCTGCCCGAGGCGGAGCGTTTCTTTGCGGAGTTCGGCGCCCTCACGCGCGTTGCCGGGCGCGCCGTGACCCCCGCGCAGGCTCAGGCGGCGGACGTGCTTCTGCTGCGCAGCCAAACCCGCATCGACGGGGCACTCCTGGGGGAGGCTCAGCCCCGCTTTGTGGGTACGGGTACGGCGGGGGTGGATCACGTGGATGAGGTTTTCCTGGCGGGGCGGGGAATTCCCTTTGCCCATGCGCCGGGCTGTAACGCCGATCCGGTGGCCGATTGGGTCATGGTGGCCACGGCCCAGGCCGTGCTGGCCGGCGCCCTGGCCGAGGACGCCCGCTTCGCCGTGGTGGGGGGCGGGGCCGTGGGCGGACGGGTTGCGAGGCGTCTCGCGGCCCTCGGGTTTGAGGTGGGCATTTACGATCCACCCCGGCAGGCTCAGGGGCTTCCCCTAGCGGCGCCGGCCTGGTCCCGCGAGACCGTGCTCGCTGCCGATGCCATCACCTTTCACGTCCCCGCGATCAAGGCCGGGGCCCATCCCACCGTGCCCTGGCTTAGCGCCGAGGAACTCCTTTCCCTTCCGCGGGGTCGGGTGCTTCTCAACGCCGGGCGCGGCGGGGTGGTGCCTGATCGCGCGCTTCTCACCGCCTTGCAGCGCGGCGATCGCCACTGGGTGGCTTTGGATGTCTTCGAAGCGGAGCCCGCGCCGCCCCTAGCTCTGCTAGAAGCCGTTGCTTTGGCCACGCCCCACATCGCTGGGCATAGCGATGAGGGGAAGCTCCGGGGCACGGCCATGCTGTATGACGCGCTCTGCGAAACCCTGGGCCGCCCCCCAGAGAATCACTACGCCGCGGCCCTCGCGCCGCCGCCGAAACCCCGTATGGTGCCGGGCGCATCGCGTCGGGCGGGGTGGGAAGCGCTGGCGGAGGCGCTGGATCTCCGGGCCCTCGGTACCCGCTACCGGGAGGCCTTGGCCGCCGGGAAGGACACGCCCTCGGCGATTTTTGACGCTCTGCGCCGGGCCCAGGGCGGGCGCCGGGACTTTGCCCTGACCCCCTACCGCGCAACGGGCGAAGCCGGCGTCCTGTTGGCGGCGGCGGGCCTGGCCGTGGCAGGCGAAGATGGCTGACACCGTCGATACGGTCATCATCGGCGGTGGGGTGGTGGGCCTTGCCTGCGCCCGAGCCTTGGCCCAGGCCGGGGTCGAGGTCTGGCTGCTGGAAGCAGCGTCCTCGTTTGGGCAGGGGATTTCCAGCCGCTCCTCGGAGGTGATCCATGCGGGGCTCTACTACCCCGAAAACAGCCTGAAGGCGGCGCTCTGCTGCCGCGGACGGGAACTGCTTTACGAGTTTTGCGAAGCCCGGGGGGTCGGGCATCGCAAGCTCGGCAAGCTTATTGTCGCCCAGGAGGAGGCCGGCGCTCCCGAGCTTGAGGCCCTGAAGGCCCGGGGCGATGTCCTCGGCGTGCCAGGGCTCACGCTGCTCACGAAGGCGGAGCTTCGCGAGAAAGCCCCGGCGCTCCGGGGGAGGGCAGCCCTGTGGTCACCGGAGACGGGGATCGTGGATAGCCAGGGCCTGATGCTCGCTCTGGCCGGGGAAGCGGAGGCGGCGGGGGCGCAGCTAGTGCTGCAGACGGCCGTGACGCGCCTCGCCCTAGAAAAGGATGGCGTGGTGCTGGAAGGGTCGAGCGTCGGTGCGCCCCTGACCCTGAAGGCCCGGCGGTGCCTTAATGCCGCGGGCTTTGGCGCCTTCGCCTTGGCTCGGGACGTCCTCGATGGGGTGGAAGGGCCCTTTTATGCGGCAGGACATTACTTCAGCTACGGCGGGAAAGCGCCCGCGCCGTGCCTGGTGTACCCCCTTCCGGAGCCCGGAGGCCTGGGTATTCACCTCACCCTCGATCTGGGAGGGCAAGCGCGCTTCGGCCCGGACGTCGCCTGGCGGGAGTCGGAGGATTACGCCTTCACCGCCGACCGGGCGTGCTTTGCCGCTGCCATTCAAAGCTACTTTCCCGGTCTTGATCCTGAGCGCCTAAGCCCCGCTTATGTGGGGCTTCGTCCTAAGCGCGTCGGTCCGGGGCCGCCCGCCGCGGATTTTGGCTGGCAGGCCCAGCTTCTGGAGAACGGGGGATGTCTTTTGCACTTACTCGGCATCGAATCCCCGGGGCTGACCTCAGCCCTGGCCCTGGGGGAACGGGTAGCGGCCCACTGGCAGGAGGCCTTGGCATGACCCCCTTTCGCTTGGGCGTGGTGGTGAATCCCTGGGCCGGCATCGGCGGCGCGACGGCCCTAAAGGGCTCGGACGGCGCAGCGGTACGCGCGGAGGCCCTAGCTCGGGGAGCTGAGCCCCGGGCCTCAGGGCGCATGGCCCGGGCCCTTGCGGGGCTCGTGCCCGAGGATCTCCTGGTACTTACCTGGGGCGGCGCCATGGGGGAGGAAGCGGCCACCGCAGCGGAGCTTCCCTGCACCGTGCTTGGCGCCGCGGAGGGCCCGGCGGGGGAAAGCACTGGCGCCGATACGCAGCGCGCTGTCCGGGCTCTGGTGGCTGCGGGCATTGACCTTTTGCTCTTCGCCGGGGGAGACGGCACGGCCCGGGACGTGGCTTCGGCCCTCGAGGACCTAAGGGATCCACCGTTGGTCCTTGGGGTGCCCGCGGGGGTCAAGATGCACTCGGGCGTTTTCGCGGTCACGCCCGAGGGGGCAGCGGAGGTCCTCACGGGGCTGCGCACCGGCGCGCTCATTACGCGCTGCGAGGGAGAGGTGCGCGATATCGACGAAGCCGCTTTCCGCGAGGGCGTGGTGAAGACCCGCTTCTACGGGGCCTTGGCGGTCCCCGGG
>RGAU01000180.1 GCA_009919975.1 Gammaproteobacteria bacterium | reverse complement strand
GGCCCGGGCCATGACCTGATCAAGGCTGCCGAATTGATTCAGCCACTTGGCCGCAGTTTTCGGCCCCACCTTAGGTATGCCCGGGATGTTATCGACGCTATCGCCGGTCAAGGCCAGCAGGTCGATGATCTGCTCCGGATCCACCCCAAACTTTTCCCGCACCCCGGCTTGATCCAGGGTGGTATCGGTCATGGTGTTCACTAGCGTCACCTGGCCCGTGACCAGCTGGGCAAGGTCCTTATCAGAGGTGGAAATGACCACGGGGCGGTGGACAGCGGCCTGGGTGGCGAGGGTGCCGATCACGTCGTCCGCCTCAACCTCGGGGACCATGATGAGCGGAAACCCGTAGGCGCGAATCACCTCATGGAGCGGCGCAATTTGCGCCCGCAGGTCCGGGTCCATGGGGGGCCGATGGGCCTTGTACTCGGGATAGAGGTCACTCCGAAAGGTTTTCCCGGGCGCATCAAAAATCACCGCGAAGGGGCTTTCAGGATAGCTTTGGCGCAGCCGGCGAAGCATGTTCACCACGCCGCGGATCGCCCCCGTGGGCTGCCCATCGCTAGTGGTTAGGGGCGGTAGGGCATGGAAGGCTCTAAAGAGATAGGACGAGCCATCCACTAACACCAATGGATGTTGTGCGTCGCTCATTGGTGTCACCATAGTCGCCATGGCCCAGACGGGCGTGATCGGGAGGCCCCATGCCACGGGCCCAAAGACCGGGAAAGCGGATTCGGCGAGGGCTCCAGGGCATCCTGGGCCTTGCGTTGGTCCTGCAGGCGCCCCTTCTTCGGAGCGAAGAGGCCACCTCACCCCAGCTTCGGGGACAGGATATCACTGTGGTTCAGGGGACGGACCGGACGGTCTACGAATTTCGCCAGAACGGCGAACTGCGGGCGATTCGGGTGGTACCCACCGTAGGAAAGGCCTACACCCTCGTGCCCGCCGATCCAACGGAAGGCTACGGGAACCTCGAAAGGGCAGACCGCTGGCTGCCCCAGTGGATTCTCCTAGAGTTCTAGGCGCCGCCCCTAGGGGCCCGCGAGTAGAGTCCTCGGGCAGCTTAGCAAAGCGTCGGAGCCCGATTCGTGCCACTGCCACTGACAGGCCACCCAGAGATACTGGAACCGCGACACATCGCTGTGCGCAGAGCGCGGCGTACCCTGGCGCCCCTCCCGGTCGAGGGGCACCTCGAAATAGCGGCCCCGGCGGTAGCCAAACTCAATGCGCCCCGGGCCCTGATCATCTTCCCGGATGCAACTCCAAGCATCGAGATCCATGATCTGGCACGCTTCCTTCGGAAAGTGCACCAGCTGATCGCCGATCTCGGCGACAATGTGATCATCGATCAAGCGGTAGATGACCGGCGGACGAAGCCGGAGCCGGGGCGCATCCCCCACCCGCGCCTCCACCGCGAAGCGGTCTTCCAGGGCATAACGCACTCTGGCGTCCGCCGCACCGGGCATAAAAACAGAAGCAATAACAGCGCTGGTCCCCCCAAGGGCGAACAGTAAGACGAGAGTTCTAGTGAAGCTCATTAGCATCTACTCACCGATTCACCTGACAAAAGTCTACTGCCGGCGCGATTGGAATGCAAAAATTCCTTTTATTTATCAATAGGTTACCGTCAATAAATTGACACTTGGGCAATACCAAATGGACTTGTCAAAATTGTCAGAGGTGGTCCAGGCTTGGGATCGGGGCGCGCTCCTCGACGCTCAAGCGATCGCCCTGGGCATCGAGAACCGCAACGCCTTCGTCACCCTTGACGGGCCGCCCCCCAAACGCTGGGTGCTCACCCTTCGCGATGCGCCGCCGGCGGAGGATGCCCTTCGCTTAATGGCGGCCCTCGCCGATGAGGGCTTGCCCGTACCCCAGCCCGAACCCGGACGCAACGGCCTAACGACTCAGCACGTTCGCGAAGACATCGCGATGCTCATCCCGGCGGTCCCTGGGATACACCTTGTACACCCCGATGCCGATGCCCTTTACGCCCTGGGCCGGGTCCTAGGCGAGGCCCACCGTATCGGACGGGTGCTTCCCGGGCGCCCCCATCCTCGAAACCTCCCTTGGATGACCGCCATTGGGGAAACCGTCCAGGGGGAGGCCCGATCGGTGCTCGGCCAGGCCCTTTCTAGGCAGGCGTCCTGGGGTCTCGGCGAAGCCCTACCCCAAGGCTTGGTTCATGGGGATTTGTTCCGCGACAACGTGCTCTTTCAGGATGGGCAGATCACAGGGCTCATCGACTTCGACCACAGCGCGCGCGGGCCCCTGCTTTTTGATCTCGCTGTGGCGGCGCTGGATTGGGTCTATCTTGCCGGCGGAGGGGACACCCAGCTGGCAGCCCTTGCCCGCGGCTATGAGGCCGAGCGCCCCCTTGAGGAAAGGGAGAAAGACGCCTGGGGAAGGGCTTTGGAGCTTGCGGGCCTGCGCTTTGCTCTATCCCGGATCGCGGCGCCGAAGAAGGACCCAGCGCCAATCATCGCTTGCCTTGCGCATTGGTCAGACGCCCCGCCGCCCTGGCCGGGAAAGGGTTAGCCTTCGCCAGCCCGGCGCGCGAGGGTCTTGATGGCCAATTCAACCTGCCCCGGGCTTTGTGGCATACGCAGTAGCCCGAGGTAATCGCCCTGGGGGTTAAAGATGACCACGTTGCCCGTGTGGTCGATGGTGTAATCCCCGTCCTCCGTCGGAACCTTCGCAAAGGCCACGCTGACCTGGGCGCCCAGGGTCTCGATGATATCGACGGCTCCGGTCACGCCTC
This sequence comes from Gammaproteobacteria bacterium, assembly GCA_009919975.1. Lineage (GTDB taxonomy): Bacteria > Pseudomonadota > Gammaproteobacteria > Pseudomonadales > Azotimanducaceae > Salivita. The sequence goes on along the minus strand of RGAU01000180.1, from coordinate 2,485 downwards.
GAAAGGACGGGTCGAAATGACTGACGTATTCCCGAAGGCGTGCGGGCGTGTCCCGTTCCGGATCGACGCTGACCAGTAAGCCGCGAAAATCCGGGCCGCCCTCCGCCTCAAGGCGACGCCGACCCTCCGCCAGCACGGAGAGCGCTACGGGGCAGATGTCAGGGCAGGAGGTAAAACCGAAATAGGCCAGCGTCCAGCCCCCTGCTAGGTCCGCTTCCGTGAAGGGCTGACCGTCATCCCCCACTAGGGCGAAGGGTGCGACCTGCCGGGGCTGGGGAAGCAGCACGATGCCCTTTTCCCGAAGCTCCGCATCGGAAAGCACGGGCTCCCGGAACATGTTGTTGGTAAACAGCCCCAGCATCAGCGCCATGAAGGCAAAGCAGCCAAGAAGCGTATTGCGAATGCCAGAGCTCATGCCCCAAACCCCCATTGCGTCGGCAGGGCCCCGGCCACGAATTGGGGCAAAAGGTAGTGATCCACCAGCAGCGCTACAAACAGCAGCATCAAATAGAGGATGGAGTAGCGGAAGGTTTCCATCGCCGCCCGGGGGTGGCGATCGAGCAGCAGCACCACGGACCAGTAGAGGAACCCGACGCCCAGGGCGATGGCCGCCGCAAGATAGAGCCAGCCGCTCATGCCAATGGCGAAGGGCAGAAGGGTGGTCGCGATCATGATCAGGGTGTAGAAGAAAATGTGCCACTTTGTGTATTGCTCGCCGTGGGTCACGGGGAGCATGGGCATGGCGATATCTTCGTATTCATCCTTTCGCGCAATGGCCAGGGGCCAGAAGTGGGGCGGCGTCCAAGCGAAGATAATCAGCACAAGCAGCAGGGCACCGGGTTCCACCGTTCCCGTGATGGCCGCCCAGCCAAAGAGCGGGGGCGCAGCGCCGAAGAGGCCCCCGATCACGATGTTCTGCGGCGTCGCGCGCTTCAACCAGAGGGTATAGATGAAGCCATAGCCTACCCAGGACGCAAAGTTCAGCCAGGCCGTGAGCGGATTCACGAAAGCAAAGAGCACCACCATGCCCAGGGCGCCGGTGGCCGCGGCAAAGGCCGCGCCCTTGGCGAAGGGCACCCGTCCGGTCGCCACGGGGCGATGCTGGGTGCGGGCCATGCGCGCATCGATCTGCGCATCGGCCAAATGGTTCACCGCTGCGGCGGATCCGGCCACCAGGGCGATGCCCAGGAGAGACCAAAGCAGTAAGCCCAGGGGCGGCAGCGTCGGCGTAGCCAGGAAACTGCCCACGGCGGCGCTCAGGAGCATGAGCATCACCACCCGGGGCTTGCACATCTCATAGTAATCACGCCAGGACAGGGCCAAGGGCGCGCCGGCCAGGGTACTTTGGCTCATGAAGCGCTCGCGCGGGTTGCGGTGTGGAGGCGGTAGTTTACAGGACGGTGACCAGCAGCAAGGCCGCCCCGACGGCGTTATGAGCCGTAGCCACCACCAGCGGCAAGCCCAGGACCACATTGCCAATGCCCAGGGAGATCTGCAGCGCTAGCACGGCGCCTAGCGCCTGACCCCAGCGACGAAGCCCGAGCATTTCCGGGGCCCGGAGCAGACGGTGGATCATCCAGAGGCCGAGGGCTGCCACGACCAGCGCGCCGAGGCGGTGGACAAAGTGGATGGCAACCCGCCCTTCTCCGTAGAGGGCGCCGCCCAGGTAGTTGGGCCCCACCTCCTGGGCGAAATCAAATCCGTGGGCGAAGTCCGCCTCGGGCACCCAGGACCCCTGACAGGTGGGAAAGTCCGGACAGGCGAGGGCTGCGTAGTTAGAGCTCACCCAACCGCCAAGGGCGATTTGAGCAACTACGGCCACCAGGAGAGCTACCGCCCAGGGGCGAAGCGCCTGCGCTGCCCCCTGAAATGCCACCGGTGCCGGCAGCCAGCGCCACCCCAAGCGCAGGGCGAGAAGCCAAAGCAAGGTGAGGGTGGTGAAGCCCCCTAGCAGATGCGCCGTCACCACCTGAGGCCAAAGCTTCAAGGTGACGGTCCAGGCCCCGAAAGCCCCCTGCAGCATCACCATCCCGAGAAGGGTTAGGGGTAGCTTTAGGGGCTGCCCCGGGCCCCGGTTTTTGAGGGCCAGGGCAACGATGCCCAGGATGAGCAACCCGAGGCTCCCTGCAAAATAACGGTGGATCATCTCGGGCCAGGCCTTGTCGGCCTCGAAGGGTGCGTCGGGGTAAAGACGCTCCGCCTCAGCAATATCCTCAGCCGCCTGAGGTACTCCCAAAAAGCCATAGCAGCCAGGCCAGTCTGGGCACCCGAGGCCCGCATCCTCAAGGCGGGTCCAGGCCCCGAGAATCACCACCACGGCCGCAAAGCCTACGGCGAAGGCCGCCAGCGTGAAGCCCGGACGTCGTTGCTGTTCCATAAATCGCCTCTTAGCCGATATTCGAAAGGCGGAGTAAGCGGCGCAAATCGCCTAGCAAGGGCGGCCCAATCTGGTCCCAGCTATGCAGCATCACGACGTTACCCAGCG
>RGAU01000179.1 GCA_009919975.1 Gammaproteobacteria bacterium | reverse complement strand
TCTTCCATTTACGGAAACTACCCCACCATTGGCGCCGCGGTGTACGGCGCCAGTAAGGCCGCCGTGGATTTCCTCTCCGAATCTTTCCGTCAGGAAACCCGGGGCAAGATTAAGGTGACGGTGATCAAGCCCACGGGGGTTCCGGCCACCAATCTGTCCTCGAATATTGTGAATCCCGAAGCCCCCAAGGGCATCTGGGGCCATTACCTCGCGGAAGATGGGCCCCGCTTTGAGGCCATGGCGGCGGGACAATTGCCCGCGGCGGAACAGGACCCCGAGTCCCCGGCCTACTTTGCTTTAAACCCCGATTACATCGTCGATGCCATTCTTCACGCCATCGACCAGCCCCTCGGGGTTTCGGTCAGTAGCATCACCGTTCGAGCGACCGGTGACGGCTACGTCCTGTAAGGGCGCTTACTCGAACTTATCCGTCACCGCCCCTTCCGACGCGGAGCGCACGGTGAGGGCGTATTTGGCTAGGATGCCCCGGGTCGCATAGGGCGTCGGGCGCGTCCAGCGGGCCTTCCGCGCCGCGAGGGTGGCGTCGTCGACGTGCACCGTGATGGTGGCGGCCTCGGCGTCGATGGTGATTTCGTCACCGTCTTCAAGCAGCCCGATGGGTCCACCGTCGAAGGCCTCGGGCGTGACATGCCCAATCACGAAACCATGGGAGCCCCCGGAGAAGCGTCCGTCGGTGATGAGGGCCACCTGATCAGATAGGCCCCGGCCATTGATGGCGCTGGTGGGGGAGAGCATCTCGCGCATGCCCGGTCCTCCCTTCGGGCCTTCGTAGCGGTGAAGTCTTCAAGGCTCAGGGGAATGCCCGCCGCATGGGCGATGGCCAGAAGGTGGAGCACCGCATTGGTGGAGCCTTCCAGGGCAATGGTGATGGTGATGGCATTCTCGAAGGCCTCCCGGGACAGGATGTCCGAGGGCTTAATGCCCCGCTGCACCAGGTGGGCCACGGCAGCGCCGGCGGCGCGGGCATCGGCGAGCTTATTCGGGGACACCGCTTCCTGGGCCGAGGAGTTCGGCAGGGACAGGCCCATGGCTTCGATGGAGGAGGCCATGGTGTTCGCCGTATACATGCCGCCGCAGGAGCCGGGGCCCGGGATGGCGGTGGCCTCGATTTCCTTGAGCTCGATGTCCGAGAGTTTGCCGGCGGCGTGCTGGCCCACGGCCTCAAACACCGAGACCACGTCCCGCCGCTCCTTGCCGGGCTGGATCGTGCCGCCGTAAACAAACACGCTCGGGCGATCGAGGCGCGCCATGGCGATGGCGCAGCCGGGCATGTTCTTGTCGCAGCCACCGATGGTGACGAAGCCGTCAAAGCCCTGGGCCGCTACCACCGTTTCGATGGAGTCGGCGATCACCTCCCGGGACACCAGGGAGTAGCGCATGCCCGGGGAGCATGGAGATGCCGTCGGAGACCGTGATGGTGTTGAAGGTCACGGGCTTCGCGTTGGCGCTGGCCACCCCCTCCGCCGCGGCTTCCGCTAGCGTATTGATATGCATGTTGCAGGGGGTGAGGTTGCTCCAGGTGGAGGCAATGCCTACCTGGGCCCGCTTGAAGTCCGAGGCGTCGAAGCCCACGGCATGGAGCATGGCCCGAGCGGCGGCCTTCTCCACCCCGTCGACGACTTTTGAGGAATAGGGGCGCTTCTGATCTTGATCACTCATGGGGCTTCTCTTTTACAGCGATTCGGCCTCGGCCGAAGGGTCAGAGGGATTTGGTGAGCACTTTCGAGGCGCGCTCGGGCGTCCACTGTTCCCGGCGCGCCTCCGGGAGGTCAGCGACCGCGCCTATGCGATAGCCCTGTTCCATAAACCAGGCTGCGGTGCGGGTGCTAAGGGCGAAGACCTGCGCGAGCCCCTGGCGCCGGGCGATCCGCTCAAGGTGGCGTAGCAGCCGCTCGGCCCGATCCTGACCCTGGTAGTCCCGGTGGGTCACCAGGCAGGCGATTTCTCCGCTATCCACGTAGGGAATGAGGGCCGCACAGGCCGTGAGCAGACCGTCGAGCTCCAGCACCCAGAAATGGGCGATTTCCCGCTCGATACGCTCCCGGGTCCGGGGGAGAAGCACGCCGGCGCGCTCCAGGGGCGCCGTCAGTTCCATCAGCCGGCCCACGTCATCGAGCTGCGCCGGGCGCAGGCGCTCGGCGCTGTGCTCCGTAATCTGCGTGCCCGAGCCCTGGTGGGTGAAGAGCTCTTCAATCAGCGCCCCGTCATCGCAGTGGCTGACCACGTGGCAACGGCGTACCCCGGAGCGCACGGCCCAAAGCAGCGCGCGCGCTTGCCGGGCCCGTTCGCTGGCGGCGTCCGAACCATCTTCGGCGGTCTCCAGCCAGTGCTCGAGCTCCCCCGGCGTCATCTCCGTCAGCAGTTCGCCGTCTTCATCCAGAAGGCCTCGGTCGTCGTCGAGAGCGATGAGCTTGTCGGCCTTTAAAGCGGCAGCCACGGACGCGGCCACTTCCTCATAAGCGACGTTGTAGACGTCGCCGGAGGGGGCGTAGCCAAAGGGCCCCAGCAGGGGGATGCAGCGCGCATCGAGTTGGGCGATGAGCCCCGCGGTATCGACGCGGCGCACTTCGCCCGTGAGCTCATGATCGATACCGTCGATTACCCCCAGGGGCTTGGCCGTAACCCAATTGCCTCCGGTGGCCGTGATACGCGATTGCGCCATCGGCGTGCCCGGCAGGCCCATGGACAGCTTGGCTTCGATTTGCATGCGTAGATCCCCCACCACCCGACGTACCAGGGCGAGGGTGGCGGGATCGGTGATGCGCAGATTTTTGTGATAACGCGCTTCCACGCCAGCCTGGGCGAGGGCGCTATCGATCTGGGGGCGAGCGCCGAAAACCAGTACCAGGCGCACGTCCAGGGACGCCAGGAGGGCCACGTCGTGGATGACGTTATCGAAGTTTTCGTGGGCGAGCGCATCCCCCCCAAGCATGAGCACCATGGTGCGGTCGCGGTGCGCATTAATGTAGGGTGAAGCGCCACGGAACCACTGGACGTAGGGCAATGGATTGTCAGTCACGCAGTCACACCCCGCCGAAGCGTCGGATTGCGGGCGGGCCCTATGCCAAAGCATCAAGGCCCAAAGCGGGCGAAATGATGCCACGTCCCTGGGCCTAAGCCCATGACTTCCATGGGCCATCCCTTCGATCCGCCGAGCCCCCGGCCCGCCCTAGGGCGGGCCCAGGAAGCGACTCTAGTCGCCTTAGGGGCGCGGTTTGCGGAGGTGGGCCGGCCCCTCGCGCCGCTGCTGGAAGGGCCCGAAGGGCCTCTTTGGACCGCGCTCTTGCTCGGGGCCTCCTGGGCTCGGGATCGGCTCTGCGCGGATGGCGCCCTTTTCGAAGCGCTGACCGTCCCTGGTGCCCTTGGGATGACGGTGGACGCCGCGAGCCTTGAGGCGCTTTGGACGCCCTTTGCGGAGGCCCTGCCACAGGAGGCCGCGGCGGCCCTGGAGGATCCCCGGGGGCTGGCTGAGGCGCCCCTGGGCCGGGCCCTGCGCCGCTTCCGCCAGGCCGTGATACTGCGAATCTTGGCGCAGGATTTTGCCGGCCGTAGAACCCTTAGGCAGACCACGGAGTCGCTCAGCGCGCTCGCCGATTTTTGCCTGGAACGGGCCCTCGCGGGGGCCGAGGCGCGCCTAGGCGCCCTCTGGGGCACGCCGGTGGGTGCTGCGGGGGCGCCCCAGGGAATCGCCATTTTGGCCCTGGGAAAGCTGGGGGAGCGGGCGCTGAATCTCTCCAGCGATATCGATCTTATGGCCGTTTACGAAACCCCCGGGACGCTCCCCGGGGGACGGACCTACCAGGCCTTCTACGTACGCGTGCTCCAGGACGTCATCACCCTTTTAGATGCGCGAACGGCGGAGGGCTTTGTGTTCCGGGTGGATTTCCGCCTGCGCCCCTTCGGCGAGAGCGGACCCCTGATCCAGCATGAACAGGCGACCCTCGCCTACTACGAAAGCCAGGGTCGGGAATGGGAGCGCTATGCGCTCCTGAAGGCGCGGCCGGCGGCGGGGGATTTGGCCCTGGGGGCCAGCCTCTGCGAAGCCCTCAGGCCCTTTGTCTATCGTCGCTATCTCGACTTCAGCGCGATCGACGCGCTGCGGAGCATGAAGCGCCTGCTCCGCCAGGACATGAAGCGCCGGGGCCTCGCCGAGGATCTCAAGCTGGGGGTGGGCGGCATCCGGGAAATCGAGTTTATCGCCCAGGTGTTTCAGCTGATTCACGGGGGCCGGGATCGACGGTTGCGCACCGCGTCCCTTCCGGCTGCGCTCACCCAGCTTGTCCAGAGTGGGTTCCTGGCCCCGGACGATGAAGCGACGCTCCAGCGGGCCTATCGGCTTTTGCGCGCCCTTGAGCATCGGGTGCAGGGCTGGCGCGACGAGCAAACCCAGCGCCTGCCCGGGCCCGGCCCGGAGGAGGAGACCCTCGCCTATCAGCTGGGCTTTTCCGACGGGGCCCTGCTGCGGGAAATCCTGGGGGCGGAGCGGGCCCGGGTGGCGAAGATCTTTGATGCGCTCATTCAGGATCCGGAGCCTCCCGAGGGGACCCCCCTGGGCCCCTGGGAGCGGCTCTGGGCGAGCCCGGAGGCGGCCGGGGAGCTGGAGGACGCAGCCCTTCCCGAGACTTCGGACGAGGGGCGGGAGGCCTTTCGGGAGCGGGTTCCGGAGCTGTTGCGCGCGCTCAAGCGCCAGGCGGAGCAGACCATAGGTCAGCCCCTTGGCTTCGAGCGTCTCGATGCGCTCGTGCCCCGGTGGCTCGCCGCCGCTGCGCAGCGCCCGAACCCCCTCTTGGCCCTTGAGCGCACCTTGCCGGTCTTGCAGACCGTGCTCCGCCGAACCACCTACCTGGTGCTGCTCTGGGAGAACCCTGGGGCGCTGGACCACCTGCTCCGCCTGGCCGAGGGGGCGAAGGGCCTGGCCGATACGCTGGCGCGCCATCCCATCTTGCTCGATGAGCTTCTCGACGGCCGAAGCCTCTTTGAGCCGCCCACGGCGGAGCGCCTGCGCCAGGCCCTCGATGATCATGTGCAGAGCCTGCCCCCGGGAGATCTCGAGCAAGCCTTGGATGAGCTGCGCTACTTCAAAGAAGCCACCCTTCTGCGCATAGGCGCCTGCGAGCTCGCCGGGGCCCTGCCCACGGCGCAGGTGAGCGATGCCCTCACGGCGCTGGCGGAGCTGCTTTGCGAACGCACCCTTCACCTCGCCTGGGAGGAAACCATCGCGCGCTATGGGGCGCCCCGGGACCAGGCCGGTCAGCCCGTTGCGCAAGGGCTCTGCGTGCTGGCCTACGG
>RGAU01000178.1 GCA_009919975.1 Gammaproteobacteria bacterium | reverse complement strand
TGGTGCGGTGATCAGCGATCACCATGGCGAGGGAGAGTACCGCCAAACCGAGCGCGCGATAGCCGGTGAAGGATCTCTCTACGAACAGCGCCTTAATGGGGCTCCCTCCTCAGCAGCGGCCCCGGGGCCGCCCAAGCGCACCCTCGCTATTCGCTGGCGAGCAGATCGAGGGTGCCAGCCGCATCCATGAGTTCCAGGGCCTTGCCGCCGCCCCGAGCCACGCAGGTGAGGGGATCTTCGGCGATGAGCACGGGCAGGCCCGTTTCCTCCGAGAGTAGCAGATCGAGGTCCCGGAGCATGGAGCCGCCCCCGGTGAGCACCATGCCGACCTCGGCAATATCCGAAGCCAGTTCGGGAGGCGTTTGCTCCAGGGCGCTCTTCACCGCCTGTACGATCATGGAGAGGGGCTCCTGCAGCGCTTCGAGCACCTCCCGGTTGGTGAGGGTAAAGCTCCGCGGTACGCCGGCCGCGAGATTCCGGCCACGGACGTCGATTTCCCGAATTTCATCGCTGGGATAGGCAGAGCCGATTTCCTGCTTGATGCGCTCCGCCGTGGCGTCGCCGATGAGGCTGCCCTGGGTGCGGCGCACATAGGCCACGATAGCCTCGTCGAAGCGATCGCCTCCGACCCGCACCGATTCGGAGTACACAATGCCGTTGAGGGAGATCACGGCGATTTCCGTGGTCCCCCCGCCGATATCGACCACCATGGTCCCCACGGCTTCGTGAACCGGAAGCCCGGCGCCGATGGCCGCCGCCATGGGCTCGTCGATGAGCCAGACATCCCGGGCCCCGGCGGAAAGGGCCGACTCCTTGATGGCCTTACGCTCCACCGCCGTCGCCTTCCCGGGGACGCAGATGAGCACCCGCGGGCTCGGGCGGATCATGGAATTCTGGTGCACCTTTGCGATGAAGTGCTTGAGCATGCGCTCCGTGACCTGAAAATCGGCGATGACACCGTCCTTCAGGGGGCGAATGGCCGTGATGTTCCCCGGGGTACGGCCGAGCATGCGCTTGGCATCGACCCCCACGGCAGCCACGGACTTTTGATTGTTGTGCTGCCGGATCGCCACCACGGAGGGTTCATTGAGGACGATCCCCTCGTCCCGGACGTAGATCAGCGTGTTCGCCGTCCCCAGGTCGATGGAAAGATCTCTAGAAAATAACCCTCTGATGTTTTTGAACATTTTTAATTTTTAGACCGGCCTAGGACACAGGAAAAACTGCTCGCCACTCTAGCAACGCCCACCCTGCTGAACAAGGAAAAACGTGGTAGCGTACGCCCCGCTCGGGCGAAGCCTGCCCACCCCCAAAGACTGAATCGTTGGAACGCACCCATGGCCCTGGACCCTGACGCCATCCGCCGCCTCGCGACCCTGTCCCGGCTCGCCCTATCGGACGACGAAGTTGCCGGCTATAGCGAATCCCTTTCGGATATCTTGACGGTCCTCGACCGCCTGAAGGGGCTCCCCGTGGGCGATGCCGCGCCCCTGGCGAGCCCCCTCGCCCTGCCTCAGGCTCTGCGGCCTGACGAGGCACAGCCCGTGACCCACCGAGAGGCCCTCCAGGCCGGGGCCCCGGCCACGGACAACGGCTTTTTCCTCGTGCCCAAGGTGCTGTCATGAGCCTCGATACCCTGAGCGCCATGCGCCGGGCCCTTGAGGCCGGCGAAACCACGGCCGTCGCCCTCACGGAGCAGGCCCTCGCGGCGGCCGAGGCGAAGGCCGATCTCAACGCCTTCCTTCACCTAGACCCCACGCAAGCCCGGGCTGCGGCAGAGGCCGCGGACGCCCGGCGCCAGGCCGGCGAGGGCACCGCCCTAACCGGTATCCCTTTGGCCGTGAAGGATATTTTCTGCAGCGAGGGCGACCCCACGACCGCCGCGTCAAGGATGCTCGCGAACTGGCGAGCGCCCTACGACGCCACTGCCGTCGCCCGCTTAAAGGACGCCGGCGCCGTGCTCCTGGGCAAGCTGAACCTCGACGAGTTCGCCATGGGCGCCTCCGGAGAAAACAGCGCCTTTGGCCCCACCCTAAACCCCTGGGACCGCACTCGCGTGCCCGGTGGCTCCTCCTCCGGCTCCGCCGCGGCCGTGGCCGCGGGCATCGTCCCGGCCACCCTCGGCACCGATACGGGCGGCTCCATTCGCCAGCCCGCCGCCTTCTGCGGCCTCACGGGCCTAAAGCCAACCTACGGCCGGGTCTCCCGCTGGGGCATGATCGCCTTCGCCTCTTCCTTGGATCAGGGCGGCGCCCTGGCCTGGAGCGCGGAGGATGTGGCCGAGGTGTTTTCGGTAATTGGCGGCCACGATCCGCGGGATGCCACGAGCGCCCCGGGCACCGTGGCCCCGGCTGGCGCCCTGCTCAGCGCCCCCGTCGCGGGCCTCACCCTCGGCGTGCCGGAGGCCTTTTTTGAGGCCGTGGATAGCGCGCTCCAGGGCCCCCTGGCCGAGGCCAGGGCACAGTTTGAAGCCCTCGGGGTGCGGCTAAAGGCCATTGAACTGCCCTTCGCCGGCGACGCCGTGCCCGCCTACTACGTGCTGGCCCCCGCTGAGGCCTCCACCAACCTCTCGCGCTACGACGGCGTGCGTTTTGGCCATCGCTGCGAGAACCCCGTGGACCTCGACGATCTCTACCGCCGTAGCCGGGGCGAAGGCTTTGGCCCGGAGGTGAAGCGACGCATTCTGACGGGCACCTACGCCCTCTCCGTGGGTTACTACGACGCCTACTACCGCCAGGCCCAGCGCGTGCGGCGCCGTATCCTGGAAAGCTTCACCGAAGCCTTCCAATCCGTGGACGCCCTCTTCCTCCCCACGACCCCCACCACAGCCTTTAAGCTGGGGGAAAAGCGCAACGATCCCATCGCGCTCTACGAAGAGGACCGCTTCACCATTCCGGCCAACCTGGCTGGGCTCCCCGCCCTGTCCCTTCCCGTGGGCTTCAGCAACGGCCTGCCGGTGGGCGGGCAGCTACTTGCGCCACACTTTGAAGAGGGGCGCATCCTGAGCCTGGCCCACGCCTTTCAGCAGGTCACGGATCACCACCAGCAACGGCCGACGGCGGGAGGGGTCGCCTAATGAACTGGGATGTCGTGATTGGCCTGGAAGTCCACGCCCAGCTGCAAACGGCCAGCAAGCTCTTCTCTTCGGCCCCCAATGCCGCGGGGGCCACGCCCAACGAGACGGCCAGCGCCGTGGAGCTCGGGCTGCCGGGGACGCTCCCGGTCCCTAATGCGGAGGCCATCCGCCTCGCCCTTCGCTTTGGCGCCGCCATCGACGCCGCGCTGGCCACGGAAACCATCTTTGCGCGGAAGAACTACTTCTACCCCGACCTTCCGAAGGGCTATCAAATCAGCCAGCTCGATGCGCCCATCGTTGGCCGGGGCTCGCTAAGCGTGGTGATGGCGAACGGCGCGACCAAGGCCATCGGCATTACCCGGGCTCACCTCGAGGAAGACGCGGGGAAGTCGGTGCACGACGCCTACAGCGACCGCACGGCCATCGACCTAAACCGAGCCGGCACGCCGCTCCTGGAGATCGTCTCCGAGCCCGAATTGCACAGCGCCCAGGAGGCCGTGGCCTATCTCCGGGAACTGCACAACCTCGTGCGAACCTTGGAAATTTGCGACGGCAACATGAACGAAGGATCCCTTCGCTGCGATGCTAACGTCTCCCTAAAGCCCGCGGGCTCGGAGGTTTTGGGCACGCGCACGGAAATCAAGAACCTGAACTCCTTTCGCTTCCTCGAGCGCGCCATCACCTATGAGATTGAGCGGCAGCGGCTCGTTCTTGAAGGCGGCGGCGTAGTGGTGCAAGAGACCCGTCTTTATGACCCGGATCGGGACGAAACGCGCCCCATGCGCAGCAAGGAAGAAGCCGAGGATTACCGCTACTTCCCGGATCCAGACCTGCTCCCGATTCTGCTCACTGCCGACGATCACGCCGCGGCCCGGGCATCCCTGCCCGAGCTGCCAGCGGCCAAGCGGGCGCGCTATGAAACGGACCTTGGGCTCACCGCAAGCGAAGCCCGGCTTCTCGCCTCGGAGCGGAGCACGGCAGCCTACTTCGAAGCGGCCCTCGCCGCCGGAGCCGCGCCAAAGGGCGTAGCCAACTGGCTCTCCGGAGAAATTGCGGCCCAGCTCAATCGCAGCGGCGAAACCCTAGACGCCTTCCCCATCGCGCCGGCGCAGCTGGCGGGGCTTTTGGCACGCATCGACGACGGCACCCTGTCCTCGAAGCTCGCGAAGACGGTTTTTGAGCGCATGCTGGAGACCCGCGAGGACGCGGATGTCATCATCGAGCGGGAAGGACTGAAGCAGGTTTCCGATAGCGGCGCCCTGGAAGCGCTGGTGGCCGAGGTCATTGAGGCAAACCCGGGGCAGGTCGAACAATACCGGGCCGGGAAGGGCAAGGTCCTGGGCTTCTTCGTGGGCCAGCTCATGAAAGCGAGCGGCGGCAAGGCGAACCCTCAGCAGCTCAACGCGCTGCTGAAGGCGGCCCTAGGAGAACCGGGCGAGGGTTAGCTGCCCGGTGTACTCCAATCGCGAATGGCCCGAAGTAAGTCGCGGCGGCTGAGCTGCCCCACGAGGCGCCCCCCCTCCACCACGGGAAGGCGCCGGCGCCGGGCGCCGATAAACAGCTTGGCAGCTTCGTAGAGATCCATCTGGGCGTCGATGGTTTCCGCCCCGTGGGTCATGTAATCCCCCACCGCCCCCTCGAGCTGCCCGTAGTAGGCCCCCTTCAGCATCGCGTCGAGGAAGTCGATCTCCGAGATCACGCCAACAATGGTGCCAGCGTCATCGACCACGGGCGCTCCGGACACGCGGCGCTCCAGCATCACGCCCATGGCCTCATAGAGGCTGGTCTCTGGCGTAAAGGTCACCAGCTGGCGGGTCATGTATTCGCTAACGGTTACGGCTTTCATGGCGCAGCCCTTCGTCAGTGCCCAGACCTGTGGGCGGCCTTGGAGAATTACGCGTCTTCTTGCCCCTTCGCAAGGGTTTTTCCCTCGACGGCTAGGGGCTTTGTCGCTGGCGCCCAAATGCCTACCCCCCCAGCCTGAGCCCTTTTTAGAGGGGCCATGTCATGCTTCTAAGACATCCTCTGGCGCCGGCCCTGGCGTCCTGCCTCGCCCGCGCCCATCGCAACTGCCAGCGCGTTCTATTTGAGGTCGAGCGGGGGCAACGAGCCCTGCAGCAAGATCTTGCCCAGCTTCGAAGGGGTCAGCTTCTACCTCCGGCACCCCTGTGCCCCACGGAAGGCGCAAGCTTCCGTGCAGCGCTGGCCGGGGAACGGCAGGGCGTCATCCTTTGGATGCTGCACGAAGCGAACTATCTACGCCTGCTCCTCGGCCTCGGGGCCGCC
>RGAU01000177.1 GCA_009919975.1 Gammaproteobacteria bacterium | reverse complement strand
ACGTGTGCCGGGCCGCGGCCTTGCTGGCCCAGCGCCCCGAGGTGCGGGACGGGCAGGTGGGGGTGCAGGGGCACAGTCGCGGCGGCAGTGCGGTGCTTCAGGCCGCGGTTACCCCTTTCCGGGAAGCGGCAGGGGGGGCCGCGCTGGCTGGGGTCTACGCCGTGTACCCCTGGTGCGGGCACCAGTTCTTAAATCCGGCGGTTGGCACCACGGCGGTGCGCGGGATCATCGGGGATGCTGATGAGTGGTGCTCAGCGCAGCAGATGCAGGGCTATCTCAATGCCATGCGGCTCACCGGCGGCGCCGTATCCTGGCGGGTGGTGCCCGGCGCCCACCACAGCTTTGATCGGGAGGAGCCCGTCGCCCTCGAGCCCGAGGCTGCCGTAGCGCCGGCGGCGCCCACGGCCTACCTCACCGATGAGGGGGTTTTCCTTGCGCCGAGCGGCCTTGCCCCGGACCCTACCCTATCCGAGCGCGACCTCATGGTGGCAGCCATGAAAGCGGGCTACGGGCGCAAGGGCGCCCACCTAGGGGCGCGGAGCGAGGAGGAGCCGGCGCTCTTTCGCGCCGACATGCTGGCCTTCTGGCATCGAGTACTACCCCTCGACGGCTAGCCGCCACGGGGGAAGGGATAGATCCCCAGCTGGGTGTGGGCCCAGGCAGCGGCCCCAAAAAGTCCGAGGGCAATCACGAAGGCGAGGAGGTCGTACTTCAGGGACGGCGCCGCGGGGCGCTCCCATTCCGGAGCCCGGCGCTTAATCATGATGACGGTGACCACGGCCCAGGCCAGGAGGCCGCCGAAGAGCAACATAGCGGCGAGGTCGCCGTTCGCCAGGAGGTGTCCCGTGGCCCACAGCTTCACCCCCGTAAGCTGCTTGTGGCGTACCTTGGCGGAAAGCTTCCCCGGCACCATGGACAGGGCAAAGAACCAGAAGGCGAGGAGCACCAGTAGATTGGTGGCATGAATCATCCCCGCCGGGGGCCACCATACGGGGATGAAGGGGGCGCTGCGGTAGCCAAGGATCATCAGCACGAGGCCCGCACCAATGCCCAAAGCGGTAAGGCCCCGGCCCCGATCCCCCAGCGCTTCGCGCTTCGTCGGGTTCAGGCGCTTAAAGAGATGGGCGAAGGACCATAGCAGCAGCCCCGCCAGCAACATGAGCATTCCCATAGCGACCTTTCCTTATCGTTATCCGGGGTAACCCCTGGCGAGGAGCATGGCGACCCATCGCCGCCGGCGCAACCGTCCTAGGCGGGCCCTGCGCAGTTGGCGAAGCAGCAAGCGAGGAGGGTGGTTAGGGCAAGCTCATCAGCTTCGCTGAAGGCCGCAGGCTGATTACTGTCGATGTCGAAGACCCCGAGCAGATCGCCGCGGCGATTCCACACCGGTAGCACGAGCTCCGATTGCGTGCTGGCGGCGCAGGCGATGTGCCCTGGGAACTGGTGCACGTCGTCCACTCGCTGGGCCTGCCCCGTGCGCGCCGCGGCGCCGCAGACCCCCCGGTCAAAGGGAATGGTCAGGCAGCCGTGGCCGCCCTGGTAGGGACCGATTTTTAGGAGCCCCGGAGCAACGACTCGATAAAAGCCTGTCCAATCGGCCTGGGGCAGGGCATGGTGCACCTCGCAGGCAACCGTAGCCATGAGGGCGATGGGGTCAAATTCGCCCGCGCAGAGAGCGTCTAAGCGTTGGCGGAGCTCATCGTAGAGCGCAGGGACCATGGCGTTCGCGACCGATTAGGGACTTGGGGTAGTCAGTGTAGCGAAAGGACGGGTTGGCTTCGCACGCTTTTCCCCTCGGCGCCACTTCGGAGCAAAAGATTTCCCTTTTTGGTGCAAAAAGGAGTTTTTGTGCACCAAAGAGGATCGCTTTTACGGCCTTTGAAGTTGTTGTAATTTGTAAATAACTGAACTGTAGGGTGTTGCAGAGCTGGCATAGAACCTGCTCTCCAATCGTGCTTAAGTCACCTCTCTTACAGCAGGCTCTCCCTTCCCAGCGAAGGCGAGGGCCAGTTAGGTGCGCAGTCTTGGGAGGGGCTTCAGTGCTGGACTCTTGCATCCCCCGCATCCTGCGTCGGGACGCGCAGTTTGAGTCGCTACACTGACGGGGAATCGCGGTTTCATGAGCTTTACATTCGATACGCTGGTGATGGTTCTTACCCTTTTGGGGGCGGGGGGCATCGCGGGCATCACCACGGGCCTCTTCGGCGTAGGCGGCGGGTTCATTATTGTCCCCACCCTGCTTGCCGTCCTTCCCATCTTCACGGATGCGCCCGACACCCTCGTGCATACCGCCGTAGGAACCTCCCTTGCGAGCATTATTGTTTCCTCCGTGCGCGCCGTGCAGGCCCATCGCCGCCATGGCGCCGTGGATTTCGCGGTGCTGCGCAGCTGGGCACCCTGGCTCACCCTTGGGGTGTGCGTGGGGCTCTGGGTAGCCTCTAAGGTGGATGCACAGCGCCTGGTGCTGGTCTTCGCCGTCGGCGTGGCCGTGTATTCGATCTACTTTATTTTTCCCAGCTGGTTTCGGCGGGACGCCGACCCCTGGAACCTTCCGACGGGAGGTGGCCTTGCGCTGCTGGCCTCGGCCTTGGGTGGCTTCTCGGCGCTCCTGGGCATCGGCGGCGGTACGCCCTTTGTGGTCACCATGGTGGTGTGTGGGCGTACGGCCCACCAGGCCGTGGCGACGGCGGCGGGAGTGGGGTTCATCATCGCGGTGCCAGGCGCCATCGGCTTTTTAGCCCTTGGGATCTTGGATCCCAAGCCGCTCCCCGAGGGCTCCCTGGGCTACATTCACATCCCGGCGCTGCTGGCCATCTCCTTCATGACCATGTTTACGAGCCCGCTTGGTGCGCGTATTGCACGGCGTTTGAACGAGGTGCATCTTAAGCGAGCCTTCGGCCTGTATTTGCTGATGATTTCCGGGACCATGTTCCAAAAGTTTGTGTAAGAACGAATCATGGCGCTTCGCCATGGCTTTCCTAAGCGACCAGTGAGGACTAAACCGTGAGCTTCCAACTTTCCAGACGACGTTTTCTCGGGCAAAGCTCCCTCGTCGCGGCTGCGGCGGCCGTGGGCGGTGGGCAACTCGTCACCATGGCGCCCCGGGCGCAGGCGGCCAGCATGGACCTTCGCTACGGGCCGGCCACGGGCGTAGCGAAACTCAATGCCAACGAAAACCCCTATGGCCCGAGCCGGGAAGCGGTGGCGGCCATGACCGCAGCCATTAACCAGGGTGCCTACTACGTCGGCCCCACCGTGCCCATGCTCATGGACATGATCGCCGAGCGGAACGGCCTCACCCGGGACCACATCTCCCTCAGCGGTGGCTCCTCTGGCGTGCTCACTTCTCTCGCCATTGAGAAGTCCCGTGAGGGCAAGATTCTGGGTCCGGATCTGTTCTGGGATACGACCTCGAAGAAGGCCGTGGCCCAAGGCATCGGCGAGATCAAGCGTCTTCCCAAAACCAAGGACCTCACCGTCGATCTCGATGCGCTCTACAACGCCATCACCGACGACGTCGCCATGGTGCAAATCTGCAACCCGAACAACCCCACGGCGATCATGTCCGATCCCGATGAGCTCCGGGCTTTCTGCATCAAGGCGTCCAAGAAGTGCACGGTGCTCGTGGACGAGGCCTATAACGAAATTACGGACAACCCAGAGAAGAACTCCATGGTGTCCCTGATCAACGAAGGCCATGACGTCTACGTCGCCAAGACCTTCAGCAAGATCTACGGCATGGCTGGCATGCGCGTGGGCTACATGATGGCCGCGCCGGAAAAGATCGAAGCCCTCGAGCGCTTTGGCATGGGCAGCTACGCCATGAATCAGGCTGGCGTCGCTGGCGCCGTCGCGTCCTACAACGATCAGAAGTTCGTCGAGTACTCCAAGAAGAAGATCTGGGAAGCTCGCGACATGATCAACGACGCGGTGAAGAAGAACGGCCTCACCGCTGCCCCGTCTCAGACCAGCTTCGTTTTCGTGAACCTCGGTAGCCTGAACGCCGAGACCTTCCGTCAGGAAATGGCCAAGCAGAACGTCCTGATTCGCGGTATCTACCAGGACTACACCAACTGGTCCCGGGTCAGCACGGGCCGGATTCCGGATGTGCAGCGCTACGTCGATGCCCTTCCCCGGGTGCTCGAGGCCATGGGCGCCTAAGAGCTCGCCTCGCTTTAGAAAAAGGGCGCCCGCGAGGGCGCCTTTTTTTTTGCCCGGGGGATCGGCGTACACTCGGGCACCGCTGCTTGCCGAGCTCACCCGTGTCAAAACCCCTCTCGTTCTCATCGGTACGGCCCCTCACCCTTTATCTGTTGGCGACGGGAAGCTGGTTTGCCGCCCTCGGGGTGCAAACGGTGTTCTTCACTTGGCTCGTGACCCTCGCTCTTCATGAGAGCCACCATGATGCTGCCGACGCTAGCGCTCATTCTTTGGGCGGGGGTGGCGGCGGACCGGCTGGGCGGGGCCCGCCTCGCGACCTGGGCCCAAAGCCTGTCCCTTCTGCCCGTGCTGGGTTTGCTCACGCTGCTGGCCCAGGACGCCCTGTCCTACAGCGGTGTGCTGCTCTATGCCCTGGCCATGGGCGTGGTGCAGGCCTTCCTGACCCCGGCTCGGGATGGATTGTTGGCCCAGCTTGCCGGCGATCGGCTTCAGCGCGCCGTGGTCCAGGTCTCCCTGGTGCAGTTTGGCGTCCAGCTTTTAGGCTTTTTGGTAGCGGGCCTCACCGATGCCCTCGGTCCCCTTGGGGTGCTAAGCCTGCAAGGCCTCTTTTTAGCCTTTGGGGCGCTATGTTTCGGGGCGCTGCGCCGGCGGCTGCCCAAGGTGAAGGCCTCGGTCCAGAGCGCCGAACCCCTCACCCAGGGGCTTCGGGCGGGCATCCGAACGGTCCTCGCAGTACCGGCGCTGCGCACCGTGGTATTCATGAATTTAGCCGTGGGGCTGCTGTTTATGGGGAGCTTTCAGGTGGGCATTCCCCTTTTGGTGCGGGATGTCTTCAACGCCGGCGCTGCGGAGCTGGCGGCGGTCAACGCCGTGCACGTGGTGGGGGCCGTGGTGACCATGGTGAGCCTGCTGCGCTATGGCGATGTGCTTCATCCGGGGCGGTTGCTCCTCCTGGGCGTGCTCCTCGGCGTCGGGGGGCTGTTCGGCATGGGCGTGTCCCCGAGCTTTTCCTGGGTGCTTTTCTTCAACTTTTGCTGGGGCGTCACCGGCGGCATGGTGATGGCCATGGCCCGGGCCCTCATGCAGGAGGGCGCCCCGGAGGGCCAGCGGGGCCGGGTAATGGCCTTCTTTACCCTCACCTTTATGGGGGCGGGGCCCCTGGGGGCGCTTCTATCGGGCTATCTGGTGGAGAGCCTTGGGCCGCGCTTG
>RGAU01000176.1 GCA_009919975.1 Gammaproteobacteria bacterium | reverse complement strand
CGAGCCCCTAGGGGCTCGGCGTGCTCTCCAGCGCCGCGAGGGCATCGCGCAGCGGGCGACCCTGGTAGGGGGCAAGGTAGAAGCTTTCGGGCCGGGCGCTGCTGGTCAGCACGTAGCCCGTCGGGCTCTCCTCCGCGCCCAGGCGGGCAAGGCGCAAGGTCAGCGTTTCGCCCGCCGGCGTGTCCACCGTAAGGGGCGCCAGGGCTTCAGCCTCGGCGTCTTCGTCCTCCGTGGCTAAGCGGGAAACGCGTAGCGCAGCCAGGCGCTGGCGGAGCGTGGCCACGGCGCCGGCGTCGTCTGCGTCCGAGAGCATCCTCGCGCCGAGGGTCAGCGTACCTTGCTCCGCCTCGGGTACGGCCAGAAGCGAGCGGTCGAGCCAGTCCTCGAGGGCTAGGGGCCAGTCTGCGGGGGTTAGGGGAACGCGATAGATTTCAGCGCCCTCAGCCCAGCGCAACGCGCTGTGTCGTGGCCCCTGGCTTTGGCCCAGGAAGAAGGTGTGCTGCGCCGTGCCCGCGGTTAGGGTGACGCGGCGTTCGAAGGTGCCCTCCGCCTCCACGGCAAAGCGCTTGGCTGCGGCGGTGCTGGTGGCAAGGGGCGGGTTTGGCGCCAGCGCGTTCAGGCGGTTTAAAAGGCCCTCGAGCTTCGCTTCGTCTGCGGGGAGCCCTTCCGGCAGCGCCCACCAAGCGCTATCACGACGCTCAAGGCGCCGTGCCGTGCCCTCCCGGTCCGCCACCGTGATGGCCTCCACGGAGAAGTCTGCGAGCCAGGGCGCCTCGCGCCTGTCCCCCAGGGCCAGAGGGTTATGCACCCAGGCGATGAGCCCAAGCTGGAGGGCAGCGAGCCAAAGAAGCGTTCGCGTTTTCATTTAGAAACCTCCGGGAGCAGGGTCGTAAAGCGCGCGCGCTGGGTGCGGCGCCGGGCTCGGCGCCAAAGGGCGACGGCCACGAGGCCCAGTATCGCGGCGCCATAGTTCAAGCTTTCCCAGCCCTTCTGCGCATCGGGACTGAGGGGCAGCAGGGTGCGATTAAGGGCGCTTCGGCCGCGAAGGCTGAGCAGGGCACCGTCTTCCAGGGCGTAATCCAACGCGTTCTGCACGAGGGCGATGGGTTGGGTGTAGTAGCTGCCCTGGCCTTGGGAGGCCAGCTCCAGCGCCGTGTCGGCGGCAAAGCTATTGCTCGCAAGCACCACCAGCTTGCTGCCCTCCGGGGCGCGGGTAAGTACGGGGGCCGGGGCCTCGGGGACTTCGGGGGCCTCGGAGCCATCGTCTGAAGCGTCTTCCCCGGTCTCCTGGGCGCTAAGGGGAGAGGGCTGGTCGGCGAAGGCCGAGGGGAAACGCCCCTCCAGGGCAACGGCCAGCACGGCGCTTCCCCCTTCCCCTTCCGCCGGGAAACCCAGGGCTGGGAAGCGCTCGTAGTCAGGCACAAGGTTGGTGCTGGGGGTGCGCTCGCTCCCGTCACTGCTGCGCAGCAGTACGTCGCGAGACCAGTCGTCCGCCTTCGCCTCGGCGTCCCGAAGCCTTAGGGGCGACGCCCAGTTTAGGGTGAGCTGGGAGAGCCCCTGGGTGATGGGATGGCTGGGGTTAAGCTGCTCGCCCCGAAGATCGGGGAAGGGCGGATAGTCCAGCATGCGGATTTCCTGGATGGGCAGCCCGCCAAGCATGCGCTCCACGGGAATGGGCAGGGCCGCGTTCTGGGGGTCGAGCACGAAGGTCTTCTCGAAGGTAAGGCCCAGGGTTTCAAGCCAGGGTTCGAGCCCCGAGGTCTGAGGCTGGGCAGTTAGCCCTCGGGTCATGGCGACCTTGAAGGGGGAGGTGGTGAGCACCACGGCGCCCCCCCGCATGAGGAACTGGTCGATGGCGAAGCGCTGCCGATCGTCTAAGTCCTCAGGCGCCAGCACGAGGAGTACGTCCGTGGCCGGGGGGACGCGGCCGCTTCGAAGATCGTCCCGAAGGACCAGGAAGCTTTCCTCAAGAGCCGCTTCGAGTTGGCTAAAGCGCTCGCCGCCCCCGGGCAGCCCCGGGGGACCCCCGGCTTCCGGGCCCAGCAGGGTGACCTGCTGAAGCACGCCGGGCGCACCGCGCTTGAGTGCCGCGTCGAGCAGGCGCTCAAAGTCTTCCGCCTCGAGGCCCTCAGGCAGGGGCAGGGCCTGGGGGCCTGCGCCCGTGTCCAGAACGAGGCTGAACCAGAAGGGCTTCGGGTCGAGAAGATTGAGCACGAGGGGGCCAAGGCCTAGGGTGTCCTCTAGGTGCTGGGCGAGGGCTGGATCCTGCGCCGGATCTTCAATGGCCAGGCGAAAGGTCTCGGGCTGGGCCTGCGCACGGCTTTCGAGCACGCCAAGGAGTGCCGCCCGAGCGTCCTGAAGGCCGCCCGGAAGGGCGCTCTCGGGGGAAAGGTAGGCGGTGACGGTCACGCCCTCGGGATAGGCGTCGAGCACATCGCCGCCACCGAGAAAGCTCTGCTGTGCCTTGCGGATAGCGCGAGTGAGCGCGTACTCCGGATTCTTCAGCGTGACCTCCAGATCGCCCTCGCCGCGGGCCTTAACCTCGATGAGGTCCTGGAAGGAGAGGGTTTCAACGCTGTCGCCGTAGGTGACCACCAGATCGAAGTAAGCGTTCACCACCGCCGCTTCGTAGCGATCGGCGGTTTGGAAGGGCACGGGGCGAATGCCGTAGCGCTCCGCGGCTTCCTCTTCCAGCGCGGGATCGCTTTGCGGATCGATTATTTCGACTCGTACGCGCTCGTCCCCAAGCACCGCGTACTCCGCGAGCACGTCCTTAAGCTGCGGCACCAGGGGCGCGAGCAGAGGATGGGTCTTGGCCGAGAAATAGGCCCGCACGGTCAGGGGCTCGTCAAGGTGTGCCAGGGTTTGGGCCGTTGCCTCAGAAAGGCTATAGCGGCCGTCCGCGGTGAGGTCCAAGCGCACTGGCGCGACGGTGCCCACCCAGAAGTTGAGCAGCAGCATGTTGGCGCCGAAGAGCAGGGCCGCGAGGCGCGCTCGCCGGCCCCGGGGGCTAGCCGATTCCCCCTGCCAGCGTAGTCGGGCCAGGGCAAAGGCATTCGCGGTCAGGAACGCTGCGGCCAGGCTGAGGGTATAGAGGCCATCGCGAAGCGCCAGCACGCCCCGGGTGGCGGCCTCGAAATGGCTTTGCGTGCCAACGGCGCTTAGGAATGAGGCGATCGGCTCCCCAAAGAGCTGGGTGATTCCTTCCGACCCTACCAGATGCAAGGCCGAGGCGAGGGCCACGGTGGTAATGAGCGCCACCACGGGGTTGTCCGTGCGGGCACTGCAGTAGAGGCCCAGGGCCAGGTAGGTGCTGCCGAGGGCTAGGGTGGCGAGGTATCCCCCGAGCACGGGGCCCCAGTCGAGGGGACCAAGAAGGGCAATTGTGATGGGCAGGGGAAGCGTTAAGGCCAGGGTCAGAGCCAATAGCGCCAAGGTGCCCAGGAACTTCCCTAGGATGAGCTCCCGAAGGGTGACCGGCGCCGTCAGCAGGCTTTCTAGCGTGCCCGCCCGTCGTTCTTCTGCCCAGCTGCGCATGGTTAAGGCGGCGGTAAAGAAAATCAGCAGCGTTGGCATCCAGGTGAAGAGGGCTCGAAGGTCCGCGAGGTTGCGGGCGAAGAAGGTTTCGACCCAGAACACGCAAAAGAGGGAAGCCAGTAGGAAGGCACCTATGAATAGATAGGCGGCAGGGGAGGCGAAAAAGCTGCGGAACTCCTTTTTCGCCACCAGCGTAACTTTACCCATGGTGCGCGCCTCCTTCCTGGGTCACCCGAGTAAACAGCGTTTCAAGGTCTTGTCGTTCCGGGGTCATGGCGTAAAGGGGAATGGCCGCCGCGGCCAGGGCTGAGGCGACGGCAGCGGCCTGCCCGTCGCTCTCGCTCTCGCTCTCGCTCAGGGTAAGGCGATAGCTAAAGGGCTGGGCTGGATCCTCCTCTAAATCGCCGAAGGGGGTCAGCACGGCGTGCGCTGCTTGCCCCGTGCGCAGGGTCAGGGTGGGCGCTTGGGTAAGCGCCGACAGGGCGCTGTCGAACGCGAGGCGCCCCTGGCGCATGATCAGCACCCGCTCGCAGACCGCTTGCACCTCCTGAAGAATATGAGTGGACACGAGCACCGTTGCGTCCTCCGCAAGGCGCTGAATGAGGGCGCGCATTTGCAGAATCTGCGTGGGATCGAGCCCGTTCGTAGGTTCATCGAGGATGATCAGCTCGGGTCGGTGAAGAATGGCGCAGGCAACCCCCAGCCGCTGCCGGTAACCCCGGGAGAGGGTGCCCACGGGGGCTTGGAGCTTAGCTCCAAGGTCCGTCGCTTCGATGGCGCGGGCAAGGGCTTTAGGCTGGGCCGCTGCGCTGAGGCCGTGCAGCTCTGCCCCATAGGCGAGGGTTTCCAGCACGGTCATTTCGGGCCAAAGGGGGCAGTTCTCCGGCAAGTAGCCGAGGCGGGCGCGCAGCGCTTCGCCGTGTGTCTCGTGGCCAAGGCCGTCGATGGTCACGGTCCCGGCACTTGGCTCGAGGGCCCCCGTGAGCATTTTCATGATGGTGGTTTTACCGGCGCCGTTGTGGCCCAGAAGGCCTACGATGGACCCCCGTGCGATGGAGAAGCTGACGTCCTCCACCGCCGTGAAATCGCCGTAGCGCCGCGTAAGATGCTTTGCTTCGATCATGGCAAGCTCTCTTTCCGGCTATGAAAAAGGCGGGAGCGTCCCACCCCTCTGTTGCCGCATATGGGGCTAGGGCAAGGGAATTCAAGGGTCTGGAGACTGGCGCGGCGCCGAGGACCCTGGTCTCATAGCGCGCCGGAGCCCCGCGGGGATAGCAAGGACAGGTTATGAGTGAGTTTTCCGAGGCCCATGCGAAACGCATTTTGCTCATCTCCCTGGTAGTGGTGGGCATGGGCTTTACCGTGCTCTTTCCCATTCTGGCCCCCGTGGGTCGGGAGATGGGGCTGACGGAGTTCCAGATCACCGCCATCATCGGTGCCTCCTCCATCACGGTTTTTTTGGCCAGCCCGCGCTGGGGCCGCCTAAGCGATCGGCTGGGCCGTAAGCCGGTCATCCTCATCGGCCTTTTCGGGTTCGCTTTTGGCACCTTCTTGTTCAACGGCGTGATCTACCTGGGCCTGTCGGCGGCCCTAACGGGGACCGTGCTCTTCGCGGCCCTGGTGGCCTCCCGCATGGTCCACGCCGCGGTCATGTCCGCCACCATGCCCGCCGCCAATGCCTTTATGGCCGATATCACCAGCGCAGCGAATCGCACGAAGGGCATGGGCGCCGCCGGGGCGGCGAATAATCTGGGCTCCATGCTGGGGCCTGCGGTGGCGGCGCTGGCGGTGTTCTCGCTCCTTATGCCCCTGTGGGTCATGGCGGCCCTGGCTTTCCTAAACGG
>RGAU01000175.1 GCA_009919975.1 Gammaproteobacteria bacterium | reverse complement strand
GCGATCTTCTCGATGAGCCGCGCCTTGTTCAGCATGTAGGGCAGCTCGGTGATGAGGATCGTTTCCCGGTTCGTCTTTTCATCCACGAGCACTTGGGCCCGGGCCCGCACATAGATGCGACCGCGGCCGGTTTTGTACGCCTGCACAATGCCTGCGCGGCCATTGATGATGCCCGCCGTGGGGAAGTCCGGGCCCGTGACGATGTTCATGAGATCGTCGATGGACAGGCTGTCGTCGTCGATGAGCGCGATGCAGGCGTTGACCACTTCCGTGAGATTGTGGGGCGGTATGTTCGTCGCCATGCCCACGGCAATGCCGGAGGAGCCGTTCACCAGGAGATGGGGCACCCGGGTCGGCAGCACGGAGGGCATGTGGAGCGTTTCGTCATAGTTAGCGACGAAATCCACCGTTTCCTTGTCGAGATCGGCGAGGAGCGGCTCGGCCATCTTCGACATGCGCACTTCCGTGTAGCGCATGGCCGCCGGGGGATCGCCGTCCACGGAGCCGAAGTTGCCCTGCCCATCTACCAGCAGGTAACGCATGGAGAAATCCTGGGCCATGCGCACGATGGTGTCGTACACCGCGGAATCCCCATGGGGGTGGTATTTACCGATGACCTCCCCCACCACCCGGGCCGATTTCATGTAAGGGCGGTTGTAGGTGTTGTTCAGTTCGCTCATGGCGAACAGCACCCGACGGTGCACCGGTTTCAGCCCGTCGCGGACATCGGGCAGGGCCCGACCGACAATGACACTCATGGCGTAGTCGAGGTAGGACTGGCGCAGCTCGTCCTCGATATTGACGGGTAAAACTTCCTTGCCAAGCTCTGACATTCAATACTCGCTTAGGATTTCTTGAAGACCCCACGGGCCCCTCCCGGGAGCGGCCCAAAGCCAGGGCGAAGCATACCATAAGCGCCCCCCAAGCGGCCCCCGGAAAGACGTCTAAGTGCTTGTCCTGGCGGGCGAAGAAACCGCACTTTGGGCTATACTTCGGCGCCCCGAAAAAGGAAACACGCCATGACCGGCCCGGAAGGGACCCCCACCCCCGTCACCACCGTCCTCTGCCCCGAGTGGGTTCTGCCCATGACCGATGAGGGGCCCTTTTGCCGAGAGGGCTGGGCGGTAGCGCTCGCCGGCGATCGCATCGCCGCCGTGGGTCCCCGGGAGGCCCTCACCGCACGCTGGCCCCAGGCCACGCGCCAGGCCTTGCCCAAGCAAGCCCTGCTTCCCGGCTTCATCAATGCCCACGGCCACGCCGCCATGAGCCTATTCCGGGGCTTTGCCGATGACATGGCCCTGGGCCCCTGGCTCGAGGAGCGCATCTGGCCCCTCGAAGGGCGCTTCGTGGATCCGGAATTCGTTGCCGATGGCACGGCCCTCGCCGCCGCCGAGATGCTTCGGGGCGGCACCACCACCTTCAGCGACATGTACTTCTTCCCCGAGGTGGCCGCCTCCGTAGCCCTGAAGGCCGGCCTTCGCGCCCAGCTGTGCTGCCCCCTCATCCAATTCCCCACGGCCTGGGCCAGCGGCGCGGAGGAAGGACTTGGGAAAGCCTTAGCGCTGCGGGACGAGTACCGGGACAGCGAGCAGATCCAGGTGGCCTTTGGCCCCCACTCCACCTACGCCCTCGCGCCGGAACACATGATTCGCATCGCCACCCTGGCCGAGGAGCTGGATTTGCCCGTGCAGATCCACCTGCAGGAGACCGCAGCCGAGGTCGAGGACGCCATGAAAGCGCACGGCGAACGACCCACGGCCAGCCTCGAGCGCTATGGACTCCTCTCGCCCCGGCTGCAGGCCGTACACCTTACCCAGGTTAGCGACGGTGACCTCGAGCGGCTCCAGCGCTACAACGTTTCCGTAGTGCACTGCCCCCAGTCGAACCTCAAGCTGGCGAGCGGCTTTGCCCCCGTGGCGCGTTTCCTGAAAGCGGGGCTTCGGGTCGCTTTGGGCACGGACGGCGCGGCCTCCAACAATGCCCTCTCCATGCTCCGGGAGCTCCAGGTCGCCGCCCTTTTAGCCAAGGCCGTGGCCGGGGATGCCACCGCCCTGCCCGCCCACCAAGCCCTCCGCATGGCCACCCGCGGCGGCGCAGAAGCGCTGGGCGTGGATGAGCGCCGGGGCCAGCTGACTCCGGGCTTCGACGCCGACTTGGTGTCCATCAGCCTCGCGGGCCTCGAGGCCCAACCGGTTTATCATCCCGAAGCTCAGCTGGCCTACAGCCTTGGCGATAGCGCCGTGCGCCACTGCTGGATTGCTGGCAAACCCGTCTTAAAAGATGGAAACCTCACCACCCTCGATGAGGTAGACCTCATCCGCCGCGCCGAGCGCTGGAAACACCGCATGGGAGCCGCCTGATGGCCCAGGACAACATCGACCCTCAGGAAGTGGCGAAATTCGAAGCCATGGCCCACCGCTGGTGGGACCCAGAGGGGGACTTCCGCCCCCTCCACGACCTGAACCCCCTCCGCTGCCAATGGATCGCCGACCGCGCGCCCCTCGCGGACGCTCGCCTTCTCGACGTGGGCTGCGGCGGCGGGCTGGTCTCCGAGGCCATGGCTCGCTATGGCGCGGAGGTCACAGGGGTAGACGCCGCTGAAGGCCCCCTCACCGTCGCTCGGCTTCACGCCCTCGATGGGGGCCTCGAGATCCGCTATCTCCACAGCACCGTGGAGGGGCTCGGGGAAGGGGAAGCGCCCTTCGATGTCATCACCTGCCTGGAAATGCTGGAGCATGTCCCGGATCCGGGGGCAGTGGTTGCGGCCTGCGCTGAGCGCCTTAAGCCCGGCGGCCATCTGTTTTTGTCCACCTTGAATCGATCCCTGAAGGCCTGGCTCTTCGGGGTGGTGGGGGCGGAGTACGTCCTGAACCTGCTACCCCGGGGCACCCACGAATACGAGAAGTTCCTGCGCCCCTCGGAGCTCGCGGGCCTCGGCCGGAAGGCAGGGCTACGCCTCCAGGGCATCGCCGGGATCCACTATGACCCTATCCGCCGCAAGGCCTGGCTAAACGCCCGAGCCGATGTGAACTACCTCATGCACTTCACCCGGTGATCGCCCGTGAACCCAACGCTAAATACCTTCACCCCCGCCCCGGACCTGCTAGCCGGCCGCATCATCGCCATCACGGGGGCCACGGAGGGCATCGGTCGCGCCCTGGCTAAGGGTTTCGCCGGCCACGGTGCGACGGTCATCGCGCTGGCCCGCAATCTCGATCGGCTAGAAAGTCTCTTCGATGAAATCGTTGGGGCTGGCCATCCCGAGCCGGTCCTTCAGGCCACGGATCTTGAGGGCTTTCGTGCGGATCATGCCCAGCAGCTGGCCCACGCCATTGGCAATCAGTTCGGGCGCCTCGATGGGCTGTTGCACAACGCCAGCCTGCTAGGACCCCGCCTTCCTCTGAGCCACTACGATCCCGCCGCCTTCTCTCGGGTCATGACCGTAAACCTTGAAAGCGCCTTTCTGCTCACCCAGGCCTTCCTGCCGGTGCTGGAAGAGGCCACGGACCCCCTCGTGCTCTTCACGAGCTCCGGCGTGGGGCGGAAGCCCCGGGCCTACTGGGGGGCCTACGCGGTGAGCAAGGCGGGTACGGAGGCGGTGATGCAACTCTTCGCCGATGAGGGGGAGAATCTTTCGAAGGTACGCTTTGCGTCCATGAACCCCGGCGGCACGCGCACCAACATGCGGGCCCAGGCCTTCCCCGGGGAAGACCCCATGAGCCTACCAACCCCGGAGGACCTCCTTCCGGCCTATCTGTGGTGCTTTGGGGCCGCCCAGGACTTCGCGCTGAATGGCGCAGCGCTCGATGCCCGGGTCATGCTCGGCCTGAGCTAAGGCTGAGCTCGGTCCTAAACCAGGCCCGGATAGGGCACGAAAACCTTCGACTTGCCGATACGCCCCCGCTTCCCTTCGACGGTGGGAATGGGCAGCTTGAGCATGCGATAGAGGGCTTCGATTTCCTGGGGAAATAGCTCCATCCAGCGCCCCGCCAGCACCGTCGAGGGCAAAACCAGCGGCCCAAAGCGTACCCGCTTTAGCCGGCTCACCTCTAGGCCCTGGGATTCCCACAGGCGCCGCACTTCCCGATTGCGACCCTCCATGAGGGTCACGTGGTACCACCGGTTGGTACCCTCTCCGCCGTAGTACTGGACGTCGGAGAAGCGGGCCTCCCCATCCTCGAGCATCACGCCCTTGCGAAGGCGCTCAAGGACAAGCTCATCCACATCGCCGTGGACCCGCACCGCGTACTCCCGGTCAATTTCCTGGGAAGGGTGCATCAGCCCATGGGCGAGAGCGCCGTCCGTGGTGAACAACAGAAGACCACTGGTGTTGTAATCCAGGCGACCCACGGCCACCCAGCGGCCACTCTTCAGGCGCGGCAGCCGATCAAAGCAGGTGGGGCGACCCTCCGGATCCTTGCGGGTGCAAAGCTCCCCCACGGGCTTGTTGTAGAGCAGCACGCGAATGGCGGGAGCTTGATCATCAGCTCGACCAATCAGCTTACCGTCGACCTCAATGCGATCCCGGGAGCCCACCCGGCGCCCGAGCTCGGCTTGTTCACCGTTCACCCGGACCCGGCCCTCCGCAATCCAGGTTTCCAGCTCTCGGCGAGATCCGAGCCCGGCGCGGGCGAGGACCTTCTGCAGCTTTTCCGACCCTAAATCGCTCACGAGCGGGGCGCCTCCTCGTCATCAGCGGCGTCATCGGCGGCGTCATCGCCAGCCTCTTCGACCGCGCCCTCCTCTCGCTCAAAGGCGCCGGGATCGGCAATCCCCAGCACCGCTTCTAGCGCGACGGCCTCGGGGGCGGTTTCCCCATCGCTGTCCTCCAGGGGCAGTCCCAGGGACTTAGACAGCTGCTCGAGGTCCCGAATTTCCGCTAGGGGCGGCAGGGCATCGAGACTCTTCAGATTGAAGTAATCGAGGAAGGTCCGGGTGGTGCCATAGAGCGCGGGGCGCCCGGGCACATCGCGGTGTCCAACGATGCGAATCCAGTCCCGCTCAAGAAGGGTCTTCACGATGTTTGAGGACACCGCCACCCCTCGAACGTGTTCGATATCGCTCCGGGTCAGCGGTTGCTGGTAAGCAATGAGCGCAAGCGTTTCTAGAAGGGCCCGGGTATAGCGAGCCGGGCGTTCATCCCAAAGGCGGCTTACCCAGGGTGCGAGCTGCTCCCGGACCTGAATGCGCCAGCCTGAAGCGACCTCCTTCAACATCAGCCCCGTGGGCTCGTAGCGCGCCTCAAGGGCCGACAGGGCCTCCCGCAGCTGGCCCTTGTCCACCGCATCATCAATCTGGAAGAGATTCATGAGGCGATCCAGGGACAGGGGCTCCCCTGCGGCAAGCAGGGCCCCTTCCACAACATTTTCTAGCAGCGCACTTGGCATCGTCACGATGGC